>JAKAMS010000151.1 GCA_021812745.1 Bacteroidota bacterium
TGGCGGACATTGAGGGGCAATTCTCTAGATGAAATGCGGCGTGAATCGGAATCTTCGACTACACATTTTAAAAAATATTTACCGGGAGCCAAATCATAAGATTTATAGCTGTAGAAAAAATTTGATTTAGACAATGTATTGGAAAAATCTTCGGCACTAACTTTTTCTTTCCAGTTGCGTTCAAAGATGATATTGCTTTTCTTTTCGTCCAGAAAGGTTAATGTTACGTCAAATCCGCCGCGGAATTCGTCATCTTTCTTAACAAATGAAATCATTGAGTATGGGACTTGAACAAAAACATCAATGCGCGTTTTACCCGGTGCTGTGCTTTTATAACCGGCGTAATCAAGAAAAAAAATGCCCGCGTTGGGAATTGTATTATTGCCGGATGAGTATTCAACCTGCGCAAATACTGCCGATGCGAGAAGAAACGATAACAGAATTATTTTTTTCACTTCTTACACTCCTTTTTTAGAAAACAAATTACTTGCCGAACAGATCATACTCATTGCACTCGTAAATATCAACGTGATAAAATTCACCTAAATTATATTTTTTTTCTTTTGAGCTAATCAGAACTTCGCCGTCAACTTCAGGTGCATCCCGTTCCGAGCGGGCAATGTAATATTCACCGTCAAGCGAGTCAATTACAACTTTTAACTTTTTCCCTATGTAAGTTCTGTTTTTATCTTCCGAAATTTCTTTCTGAATTTCCATCAATGTTGCTTTCCGTTCTTCTTTTATTTCCGGTGATACCGGATCTCCTAAAATAAAACTTGGCGTGTTCTCTTCAACAGAATATGTGAAAACTCCAAAGCGGTCGAATTTTACATCACGGACAAACTGGCAAAGTTCCTCAAATTCTTTTTCGGTTTCATTGGGATAACCGACAATAAATGTTGTACGCAAAGTGAGACCCGGAATTTTATCTTGAAGAGTTGTAAGAAGTTCTTTAGTTCTGCGCTGTGTAATTCCTCGCCGCATAGATCTTAATACCGGATCGGAAATATGTTGAAGAGGAATATCAATGTATTTGCAAATTTTTGGATTGTTCGCGATCTCTTCCATTAAATCTTCCGGAAAATGGGAAGGATAAACATAGAGAAGACGAATCCATTCTATACCATTAACTTCGGAAAGTTTGTGGAGTAATTCAGCAAGATTTCTTTTTCCGTATAGATCAATACCGTAGTCTGTTGTATCCTGTCCTATAATGATAAGCTCTTTTACGCCTTGATTGGCTAATGAAGTTGCTTCGGCAATAAGTTCTTCCATCGGTTTTGTCTTGTGGAGTCCGCGCATTAAAGGAATAGCGCAGAACGAACACGGGTTGTCGCATCCTTCGCTTATCTTCAGATATGCAAAATGTTTTGGTGTTGTAATTACTCTTTCGCCGAGCAATTCGTATTTCAGATTGCCGCCGAACTCATTTACTATTCCTTCGTAAGCTTCAGTACCAAAGAAAGCGTCAACCTCGGGAATCTCTTTTCTGAGATCGTTCATATAACGTTCGGAAAGGCAGCCGGCAACTACAACTTTTTTAATTTTCCCTTGCTTTTTCATCTCGATTGCGGAAAGAATTGTGTTGACGGATTCTTCTTTGGCGGCGTCTATAAATCCGCATGTGTTGATTACAATTGAATCTGCCAGGTTGGGATCGTCAATCAAATCGAACTTATTGAGTTTGAATTGGCTCATAAGGCGTTCGGAATCTACAGTGTTCTTTGAACAGCCGAGAGTTATAACAGATATTTTATTTTCACTCATGAAAACTTTCTAATGATACACGAATCATTTAAAATGGTCTTGACTGTAAAAAGTCATAACCAAAGTCAGATCCATGTTCTATTTTTTATTTTACAAAAAAAGTAAGGTAAAGATAAACAATTGGTGCTGTGAAAAGTAGCGAATCGAAGCGGTCTAAAATTCCGCCATGACCAGGAATTATTGATGATGAATCTTTGACATGGACATCCCGCTTCAGCAGACTTTCAATTAGGTCGCCAATTTGTCCGAACATTCCAACTATAAATCCAATTGCAAATGCATCTCTCAATGTCAAAAAATCAAGTACAAGCTCACGGGCTGCAACCATACCGGCAATTGCAAAAACAAAACCGGCAATTGCACCCTCCCAGCTTTTATTAGGGCTAACGCGCGGCATTAATTTATGAAGTCCGTATGCGCTTCCGATAAAATATGCCGCTGAATCACAAATCCAAATGGAGGCAAGAATTGAGATTATTAAATATCCGCCTTGAGCGTATGTGAAAGCAGAATCGCTGTAGAACTCACGTAAGTCTAAAATTGCAGCAGAAAAAAAACCGATGTAAAAAACCCCGAGCAATGTAGTTCCTAGATTTGCAATAGCAGATTCTTTATCTCTAAACAGTTCCAATATCAATAACAATACGATGAGGCAAAGGAAGAAAATGCGGTAATCAAATAAATTTTTATACTCGTTGATGATAATTAGCGCAACTGCAAGATAACCAATAAGTTTGTTGGTGTAGCTGTGTTTGTTGCGAACCATTTTAGAATATTCAAAATAGGAGATAAGTCCAATACAAAGTGTGAATATTAAGAATGGAATTTTTCCAATCAGACTAAGAATAACAATCAACGGCACACCAATTAATGCAGCAATTACACGCGTTGATAAGTTGTTCATCTTTTTAGTCATTTATTCCTCATCATCAATTTTGGCGCTGTTGATATCGTTTATAATTTGTAACGTGGCTTCTGCATCTTTCTTTTTTACAAGTAATTTTACTCCGGCTTGATCTCCCAGTACCGGATAACTTCTGTCTCTTCTGGAAATTATTATACTGTCTATTTCTGCTCCTTCAAGATTTGCTTTCAGCATTTCGGCGGTATAAGTATCGGTTGAAGCGAATGCTACTATCCAATCTTTCGGGTGAAGTAAATTTTTCTCAAAATCTTCATCAGGAATTAATTCGGCTCCGCAATCGGCGCAATATTTAATTCCTTCAATATATTCGTATTCACATTTAGGACAGATCATAATACCTCCTTTTTATTAGAGACAATCTTGTTATAGTTAGTCTTAATAAAAATTATATAAGCAAAGAAAAGAGTGGCAAACATTGCAAAGCTGATAATCTGAGGTATAATGTATTGTTTTGTAGTAACGGTTGTTTTTATTAATTCGTCGTTCCCAAGAAAAAGAAATGCAAGAACGGCTATAAGATTATTAAAGAAATGTAATGCCATAGGTACGAAAATAGAATTGCTCATGTAAGCGGCAAAACCAAAATAAGCGCCGAGGGCAATGAGCGTTACCAATCCGTACGGATTGAAATGATATAATCCGAAAAAAACTGCGGTTATTAAAATACTCCAAAACGGTCTTAGCTTTTGTTCAAAACTTTTCTGAACAAATCCGCGGAACAATGTCTCTTCGCAAAGCGCCGGAATAACAGCTACTACAAAAATGATGAATGATGATTCAAACACAGAGTGAGAAGTAAGCAGTGTGCCGTAAGTGCTTTCCACCAGCTTATCGAGCTTGTCAAGCATATTCATTATATTTTTTACAAAGGGACTAACTGCCGCCAGTTTTTCCAGCGCATAAGTTTGTAGTGAAAGAAAATTTTGAAGAAGCGGAGTTAAAAGAATCAATCCGACAATAAATATTCCAACTTCTTTGAAAGAAGGAAACTTTACACGAAGAATTGTTGAAATGTTTTCTCTATAAATATATCTAGCAAGCAGAAGAGTGGGGAATAACATAAGGAGAATCTGTCCGCCCATTGTTAGCATCCGCACCATGTTAACATCGGCATTCTCAAAGTTGAAGCCGAAAATTGCAATAGTTAAAATTGCACCGCCGAATTGATAAAGGAGGAAAATTCCAATAAGCGCAATAAACGCAGCCGTTATTGGAGGAATTGTTGAAAATGGTCGAGGAACTTCAGCTTTTGGCTCTTCCTCTTTCTGTCCCGGTTGATCTTTAAATTCTTCAATCATAGTATTTACAAATTATAAAAAAGGGGAGTGAGTTGCTAATGAAAGAGAGAGTGAAGATGGATGATGGATTATGGTTAATGCGGGTTTAATTTCAAATCCATTTACCACTACTACTTTCCCCAATAAAATTATTTTCTTTTCGCTTTCAATTCTCCTGCTAAACCGGAATAATTGCTCAGCTCTGCATCTATTGAACCAATTAGAACTTTTGTTCTTACTTTAACGGGAATTCTTAAAACATCATCGGTGAGCCAGACTACAATGCTTCCATCGCTCTTAAAGAGTCCGCCTTCTTTAACAAGCGGTTCCAAAATAATGCAGTCAAACTTTCCGGCTGAAACGGAAACGGTTTCCTTTCCTTTATAAAGAATTTCGAGAGGATAAGTTTTATCTTTATAAAAATTTTCAAGATGAAATTTATCGCCTACTTTCATGTTTGAATAATCGAACGTACGGGCTAAATATAATGCAGAGACAATATCGTTTACGTATTGAGGAATGTCGTAAGATCCTTCCGAAGTTTTAGCTTTACCTTTCCGCTGATCAAAGAATGCGGAGAAATCGCGCGAGTATCCGCCTTCTCTAATATGCTGTTCAAAACGCCACGGGAAAATTCCAAGAACATCAATGAATGTTTCGTAATGATCTCTAACTTTATAAAACGGATCGAATGTAGAAACAGAGCTGACATTAAATGCTACGTTGTAAACATCCCGCCCTGCTATCTTTGCAGTTTTGGGAATTGAATATTCCGCATATCCGGCAGTAATAAAACCGTAGTTAACTTCGTAAGTAAGTTTTTCTCCAACCTTAAAAGCTTTGTTGTCAATTTTTCTAAATTCATTTTTTTGTGAATATAAATTCCCGGAGAATAAGATTAAGAGCAAGATTATGGAATACTCCAAAATAATTCTATGATTCTTGCTCACGCTTATAATCTTGATCTTCCTAAAAGAATTCATTTTTTCTCCGTTGGAACATTAGCCAAAATATTTTTTGCTGCATCCAGAACTTCTTCGGGTTTTATACTGTCCAGGCAATTCAGTTTTTTGCACTGTTTGCGTGTGCAATTATTACAATCAATTGTCGGTAAAAATATTTTTTTCTTTGCCGTATATGGTCCCCAACGCTTCGGCGAAGCCGCCGTAAATTTTGGATAAAAACCAATAACGTGTTTACCTAATGCGGCTGCAATATGAATTGGTCCCGTTGAGTTTGCAATCATTAAATCCGCCTGATCAATTAAAGCAATCATCTCGCCAAGGTTAAACATTCCCGCCAAATTTTTTGTTGAGCTATTTACAACGAGTGATTGACAAAGTTCCTTCTCTGAAATGCTGCCTGTGATCAGTATCTCAACTTCTTGGTGTGAAAAAGATTTAACAATTGCTCTCATTTTTTCTGCCGGAAGATCAACAGCGCTCTTCCCGCTGCCAGGATGAACAATAATGATCTTCTTTGAAAAATTTACTCCTTGAGAGACTAAATAATTTTTAATTTTTTTCTCATTCTCTTTTGAAGAAGAAATACCAAAAGAAACATTCTCTTCGTTTACTTGTTCATTAATCCCAAGTTGTTGAAGCAAGCGGACATTGTATTCAAGTTCATGCCGTTCGCCAAATTTTCTGTGTTCATATATTTTCCTGTTGAAAAAAAACGAATACCAGCGGTAACCTGTTCCAATCCGTTCTTTTATATTAGAAAGGAAAAGTATCAGCGCAATAGGATATGTAGGATATACGACTACACACGCATCAAATTTGTTTCTAAGCAGAGAAATATTTTTTGATATAGAAGGTTTTCCATTCTTTTCGGCTAATGTAATTACTTCATCAATGTAAGGGTTATTTAGCGCAAGCGGTTTGGTGTATTCGCGAAGTAGAAATGTAACTTTGCATTCCGGAAAATGTTTTTTGATTATTGACGCCATAGGAAGAGATAGAATAACATCTCCTATGCGGTCGGTGCGGATAATTAAAATGTTTTTTGGTGGATTCATTTTTTAGATACGAACGGATTATCCTTTATATAATAGCGCCAAGGCAAATCTACAGATTTTTTAATACCGATTCTTGTTGTAACGGCAATTTTAGCTTGATTGATGTTAGCCGATTTGAGAATGAAAATTTCGTCGCCGGTTAAATCTTTTCCGTTTTGTTCTCGTTCAATCTTGAACGCTTTGCATAGTTTAGCCGGTCCGTTTGTTAGATTTATAAATTCATTCCGGGTAATCTCTTTCTTGTTATAACGGTGCTCTGTCATCAAATCAATTCCATCAACCGGTTGAAGAGCACGAATTAAAACCGCCTTGCTCTCATTTTCTCTTCCGGTTACAACGTTTGCGCAGAAGTGCATGCCGTATGTGAAATAAACGTAAAGTTCCCCTCCTTCATTGAACATTACTTCGTTCCGTTTTGTCT
>JAKAMS010000152.1 GCA_021812745.1 Bacteroidota bacterium
TATATGTGGAAAATCGAAAAGACCGAATCGAAAAAAGGATTTTGATTTGATTGTATCCATAGTCTGAGATTATTATCAATAAATAAAATTGAGATAAAGAAAAAAATAAAGAAAGTGAAAATTATCAACCAAGTTTTTCTTGTCCAACTTAAAGGAGCTTTTACGAGTGCTGATGCATCTTTGATAAGAGAAAAAAAATCGTCTTTAATTAAAGAAGAGGGATTGGATGACTTATCTGTGTTATTTGACATAAATTTCCTATTAAAAGACGGGTAAGCTGCCGCCATTGTTGAAAATATTATACTCAATTATGTTTTGCCAATAGTAATATAAGATTGAACGGCTGAGATACGCAATCTCTTCTATAGACACAGCTGCAATTCCTAGATTTTAATCAGATTATCTTTGCAAACTTAGAATCGTTTAATCACAGGAGTTTTTTTATATTTCGGTATGAAGAAAAAGATAATCACAATATCGGTAATTTCATTTTTCTCGGTTGGGCTATGGGTTTATGTGTCGCTGTCAAATGTTTTCGTAACAACTATTAAAGTGCCAATTAACATTACTGATTTGCCGAAAAATTATTCATTAGGTAATTCCTCTGTTGCTGAAGTCTTCATACAAGTAAAAGGCAAAGGATGGGATTTGGCAAAATTGATGTTAGAACCGGAAGTTAATTTTGATATTTCTGCGCACAGAAGGATTGGTCACCGTAAAAACGATTTAAGCGATTTGATTCAAGCTAATACATGGCTTACGTCTTCATTCCAGGTTCTGGAAATTTCACCTGCACAAATTGAATATGATATTGAAAAAGTCGGTTCGAAAACTGTTAAACTGATCAAGAATTTTAAGCTGGAGTTTAAACCCGGTTATGGTCCTTCTTCAAGAATAAAAGTTGATCCGGAGATGGTTGAAATTAGCGGACCCGCAAATCTGTTACACAATACCGATTCAATTAAAACCGAATACAAAGAAATTTTAGATGTTTCTGATAACTTGAAATTCAATCTCAAAATTGAACCGCCCGAAGGAATAACCGCATCTGTCAACACATGCACAATTGAATTGGAAGTCCAAAAAATTGTTGATAAAACTTTTGAAAATATTGTTGTCGAAACGAGAAATGTTCCGCCATCAAAAGACTTAATTCTTTTCCCCGGTAAAATTAATGTGGTTCTTCGCGGCGGAATAAACAAACTTGGCAGATTAACAAACGATAGCATTAAAGCATATGTTGATTACTGGTCAGCACTTCGCGAAGAAAAAGGAACAATAGAGCCAATCATTGAATTACCGCAGTTCACAACACACGTAAGTACAATACCTAATAAACTGGAATATATCATTAAACAGTACTAATTATGTTCATAACATTTGAAGGTCTAGACTTTTGCGGTAAATCAACGCAAGTTCAACTGCTTGAAAAATATTTACTTGATAACGGAAAGAATGTAAAAATTATTCGTGAACCCGGCGGAACTCCTATTTCTGAAAAAATCCGGGATATTCTTCTTGATAAGAAAAATTCCGAAATGTCCGTTGAGACAGAACTGATTCTATTCTCGGCAAGCCGTTCGCAGTTGGTTAAGCAAAGTATTCTTCCGGCTTTAAAAGAAAATGTTTTTGTAATTTCGGATAGATTCCACGATTCATCAATTGCTTATCAGGCTTTTGGCAGAAAAATTTCTCTGGAATTTGTTGAAGAGCTTCAGCGTTTTGTAATTGGCAAAGCAGTGCCGGATATAACATTCTTCTTAGATATTCCAATTGAGGAAGTGCTCAAAAGAAAATCTAAAGTTAAACATGTAGAGCTAGACCGGATCGAACTTTCTAAAATGGATTTTTACGAACGTGTTAGAAAAGGTTATTTCTATATTGCTGAAAAGGAAAAAAGATTTCGGATTATAAGCGGACAGCTTTCAATTCCGGAAATCCACGAAGAAATTATTCGTGAAGTGAAAAAATTAGAGAAATAAGAAAGGCATAATATGAAGATTTGGAAAATCATTTTTCTTTCTGCTGTTACGATAATTTTCTTTTCCGGCTTTATCACTAGCGACAATGATATTTATCTTGAGATGAATAAAAGTATTGATGTTTTTGGGCGCGTGTACAAAGAAGTTACTCTCAATTATGTAGATCAATTGAATCCCGAAGAATTTATGCTCGCCGGAATTAATGGTATGCTTACCTCGCTGGACCCTTACACAAATTTTATTGATGAAAATCAGCAAAAAGATATTGATATTATTACAAAAGGAAAGTATGGCGGCATTGGTGCTTCTATTGGTGTTAGAAATGATAACGTTACCGTTGTTGATTTGATTGAAGGATTTTCTGCGCAGAGGCAAGGAATGAGAATTGGCGACGTTATTGTGAAAATAAACGATACTCCGGTTACAAAGGAAAACGTAGAAAGTTTGAGCGAAATTTTAAAAGGCGATGCGGGAACACCTGTTAAGATAGTTGTTAAACGGGAGACTGTTGAAGAGCCGATTGTCTTTAACTTGATGCGCGAAGAAATTGAAGTAAAGAATGTTACCTACTACGGTTTTGTACCTGAAGGCAGCAAAAATGCTTATATAAAATTGAGCGGATTTTCCAGGACTGCCGGTGATGAGGTAAAAAAAGCTTATTTCGATCTCAAATCGCAAAGAGAAATTGAATCTCTTGTTCTTGATTTACGCGGTAATCCCGGCGGGTTATTAGATGCCGCAATTGATGTGGCGGAAAAATTTTTGAAGAAAGGACAGTTGATAGTATCGGTTAAGGGAAGAGACAGTTTGAGCAGTAAAAATTATTTTTCAACGGAAGAACCAATTTCCAATGGCACAAAAATGATTGTTTTAATTGATGATGGCACAGCGTCAGCTTCAGAAATTGTTGCCGGTGCAATTCAAGATCACGACCGCGCGGTAATAGTCGGAACAAATTCTTTTGGTAAAGGATTGGTTCAGACTGTACTGCCGCTTTCTTATAATACATCTTTGAAAATTACAACGGCACGTTATTACACACCAACGGGCAGGTCAATTCAAAGAATAAATTACTCTGAAAAAAATAAAGTCTTCGAAGAGAGTTCACTGATAAAAACCAAAGAATTCAAGACAGATGGAAAAAGAACGGTATTCTCCGGCGGCGGTATTATGCCGGATTCTGTAGTGAAAAATAGTTCAAACTCACGGCTTGTTCAGGCTCTTTTAGCCGATGGAATGTTTTTCAAGTTTGCCACAAATTTTTTCAATGCTAATCCAAATGCGAATTGGAAAACCATTAAACCGGATCTTTTATTCCTGGAATTCACTAAATATTTGAAAAGCCAGAAATTTGAATTCGTCTCTAGATCTGAAAAATTGATTGACCAATTGCAGATTTCAGGTACGGAAGAAAATATTGATCAAAAATGTTTGGAACAGCTTGAAAAAGTTAAAAATCAAATTGATGTGAGCCATGCAAATGAACTTGATAAATATAAAGACGATGTTCTTTTTGAAATCAGGCAGGAACTTGCAGCCAGAACAGACGGAAGACAAGGACGAATTAAAGAATCGCTAAAAGATGACAAACAGTTTTTAACATCATATAATATTCTTAAAGATCATAAAAAATATAAGACTCTGCTTAGATAGTAATTAACTTTCTCTATTCCGGACTTTGCTGAACGAAATGGGAATGAAATGGCATTATCAAAAGTACTTATTCATAGAAATCCACTGTTTAGTAAATGTCCCGCATGTAAAAAATCCGGAACTATACACCGTTCACGTTCACGAAGCGTATTTGAGCAGATTGCACAGATAACTTCTATTATCAAGATATACAAATGTAAGGAATGCGGGTGGCGTGGATTTCGTTCAACTTTAATTTTTACTAAAAGTTCAGTCAAAAGTATTTTTGCTTATCTGCTTTTGATCATTCTAGCCGCTTTTATAGTGAGATACATAATTCTTCACTATGCCTTAAATTAGAAAAATGATTGATTCTAAACGGGCTATTTCAAAACAAAATTAACTGCAAGTTCTTCTGCGGATTTATACTCTTTTAGATAATGGACTTTAATTTTATCACGGTTTTTTGACAGCCAGCTCAATCCAATTCTTAATTTCTCCAGGTCTTTATCATAAATAATTTTATCTGATCGAATAGAGCCGGAAAAATAATCCTCTAATACATCATCAAAATGGTTTTTAGCTTCTATGAAATATTCTTTGAAGACAATTTTCCCATCAACCAAAATCAAGTAATCATTCTTAGCCGGACCGCCTACTTCAATAAGAACGTTTGCCTTATTAATTGGTTCTGCAAGGATTGATGCTTTGTTGATTTGATTCAGAATTGATTGCACAACATCTCTGATCTGTGCCGCTTCTTCAAATTTTTGTTGAGCGCTAAGTTCTTTCATCCTTGTTAGAAGCCGGTCAACAGCAGATTGATTTTGTCCGCATAGAAATTCGTTAATATCCAGCAGTTCGTTTTTATAATGGTTGATTACATTTTTCTCAACGCAAGGCGCCAGACATCTTTCTATATCGGCTAAGTAACATCTTCTTCCTTTATTGAATTCTTTAAGGGAACATTCACGTATCTGAAAAGTCTTATCAATAATTTCTTTTAAAATGTTAGCTGTTTCCCGGTTTGGGTAAGGACCGTAATAGTCATTCCCGTCAAAATCAAAATTCGAGGTTACTTCAACCGAAGGGTAATTATGCGTAAGAGTTAGTTTTAAGAAATAACTTCTGGGATATTTCTTAAGCATTTTATTCTGCTTTGGGTAATGAGTCTTGATCAATTCTGCTTCGGCTATTAAAGCTGTCAGTTCGCTATTTGTTGTGTGGAATTCAAGTCCAGAAGCTTTTCTTACAATATCCTTTGCTTTACGAATTGCATTGTTGGAAAAATAATTATTTAACCGGTCTTTCAACGATTTTGCTTTTCCGATATAAATTATTTCATTCTTCGTATTCTTGTAGAAATAAACTCCGGGTTGATCCGGAATTTTTGAAAAATCATCCAACAACTTTTTCTTTATGATACGATATGGTTTTGTTGAAGCGGGCAGATTTTGAAAATTCACTAAATCACTTACCGTATCAATATTATGTTCTTCACGGAGAGCAGGAAACATCCTTAACAAAATTTTTGCAGTAGCCATTGAATCGCCCAATCCACGGTGAATATTTCTATGTCGAATCTTAAGCGATTTTGTAAGCTTGCCAAGCGATTTACTCGGGAACTGCGGGTATAATTTACGCGCTAAACGAAGTGTGCAGACCGCGTCATTGGCTAAAAATTCCAATTCGGCATTCTCACATTCATGTTTCAAAAATGAATGATCGAAACTCAGATTGTGTGCGATTAGGACCGCATCACCAATAAATTCCTTCATACGGTAAAATACTTCATCAAAGAATGGTGCATTCTCTACATCAGCATTTGTTATACCGGTAAGTTTTGTAATGAAATACGGAATCGGTCTGCCTGGATTTATAAAAGAAGAAAATATATCTGAAATTTTTCCGTTTTGGATTTTTACCATTCCGATTTCAATTACTTTATCCTGCCTTCCGGACATGCCTGTAGTCTCGAAATCGAAAACACAATACTCGGCTTCTTCAAACGGAATTTCTGTTAATTTTGTTTCTTTCATCATTTGAACTTTTTCCCGGTCAAAATTTAATCAAAAATGATTTGTTGGAATGCATATTATTTGACAGAATAGTTTGGATATCCGCCGTTTAAACTCTACAATTTTATTGACGTGTAATTTTTTTTTAATTATGTTCAATTCAACCTTTCGGGGTTAATCTGGTTAAGTGATATTCTTCTGTATAATCTTCATCATTCTTGAACCTCTAAAGGTGGAAATACAATTTTCAATTTGCGATAATTTATTCCTCTCTGCTATAAAATAAATTCCTTTAAGATCCTTTTCCGCTAAAAAAAATAGTATCCAAATTTATATCCTTAATGGAGGTAAAATGATTACTGACCAAATCAAGCGGTTAATAGAAAGGGTTATTAATGTTTTTGAAACGGGCACTCCTGCCGGTAAATATAGCCAGATTACTATTCTTGCTGACGGCAAAAACGGAACTCGTCAGATTACATACGGACGCAGTCAGACTACGGAACAAGGCAATCTTGCAAAACTTATTGAGCTTTACATCCGCAACAATGGTCTCTTTGCGGAAAAATTTTCTTCCTACATTGACAAAATTGGCAAGCAGCCGCTTACTGATAACAAAACTTTTAAAGACCTGCTTCGAACATCCGCAAATGAAGATGAAATTATGAGAAGAACGCAAGATGAATTCTTTGATTTGGTTTATTACAATCCCGCTTATGAATTCTTTACCAAGAACG
>JAKAMS010000153.1 GCA_021812745.1 Bacteroidota bacterium
TTAGCAGCAAGAATTGCCTGCGTTCTCTTTTTAAATTCTTTTTTGAGTACGGCAAATTTGTCAAATTGAATAGTTACAACTTTTTTCTCATTCGGTTTGAAATTCACCAGCAATAGAATGTTATCTGGGATTTTATCTCCATTTAGATCTTCCAACTGTGTGGGAATTTGGATGTTATCATCGAAGGCAATAAATGCATTTTCGTTAAAGTCGGCATACTTTTTTTTAATTTCATCAACCGGAAGCGAGATCAGAACATCTTTCCTTTCGCGGTTCAGATTATTTTTAACATTTACGTAGATATAAGCGATAACTTTTTTTCCTCCATCGGGATTTTCATTTGCCCAAACTGTTAAGAATGAAAATTCAAATACAATTAACCAGCTAATGATTAATCTGGCATTGACGAGACTTTTCAAATAAATATTCATTCTCATAACTTCTTCTCCTTCACAAAAAAATTAATCGCACTTTTTCCAAAGAGTAATCTCCTTCCCAAGTAACAAGTGCGCAAATCATAATAAGATCACAACAAAATTTTTCAAGATTCATTCACAAAAAAAATCACTTATTATGTTAATACAAATGCATTCTTATCACACATCTACTTTACCGATAACTTAGATCGCCAAAAAAATATTTTTAAGTCAGGTATTCATATATGTTATAATCAACACTCATAGCAGCCATTAGTTGCCACCGATATATTCAGTGGCATAGAAATATTTTTCAAAAAATTTTTAATTACTGATTAACACCCTTCTCATATGGTTTGCCGTTAATAAACAAATTTTTCATCACGGGATTTTCGACATTTTCTATTATAGATTTTCCCGCGGCATTATCGAACTTGCAATTTTCTACAACCAAATTTTTTATCGGTGAATTTTCCAAACCGATAAGAAACATCGCATATTTGCTCTTCGAGCTAGATACATTTCTTATATCAATATTACGCCACACAGGAAGAAAGCCGCCGTCTTTGCCTTCGTTCGGTTCATATTTCATATCGAAATGTATAACTGCGTCTCCGACCTCACCGACTTTAATATTTCTGACAAAAATATTTTCGATCAAACCGCCGCGGAACGTGTTTGCTTTAAGCCTTATTGCTCTGTCTAAATTAGGGCTGTCCATTTCGCAGTTCTCCGCAAAAACATTTCTGCATCCGCCCGAGATTTCACTTCCAACGGTAACTCCGCCGTGTCCGTCTTTCATTTTACAATTCTGAATAACAATATTTTCGCTCGGCACATTTATTCTTCTTCCGTCATTATTTCTTCCGGATTTGATCGCAATATTATCATCGCCGTTTTTAAAGAAACAATTTTTGATTAAAACATCTTTGCAAGATTCCGGATCGCATCCATCTGTGTTTGGACCAGAGCCGATTGTTGATACATTTTGTATTGTAATATTTTGCGAGAGCAAAGGATGAATGACCCACATAGGAGAATTCAAAAAAGTTACTCCATCAATAAGAACATTTTTACATTTATATATTTGTATAAAGTTTGGGCGAAGGTAATGTCCTTTTCCGAAAATTCTTTTTTCAACCGGGGTTTGTTCTTTGTTCATTTTCACTAATAGCGGTCTGCCTAGACTGTCGCTTTGACTTGGAGAATTTTTAGACCAACCGAAATTTTTGTTCCCTTTCCAGTTCCACCAATTATCATTATCTGCTTGTCCGTCAAAGGTTCCTTTTCCCGTTACAGCAATATTTTTTTGATCATACGCATAAATGAGTGCGGAATAATTATAGCATTCAATTCCTTCCCATCTTGTCCGGACAACAGGAAGATAATCATCCGGGTTGGTGCTGAATTTAATTAACACTCCATCTTCAAGATGTAGGTTAACATTATTCTTCAAGTTGATCGGTCCTTTTACTAAATATTCTCCTTTAGGAATTATTACTCTTCCGCCGCCGGTAGCAGAACATTTGTCAATTGATTCTTGAATAATTGCTCTGCAGTCGGAGGTCTTCTCTGCCAGAATGTTTGCAGATAATAAAATATCTTTTTTGGGGAAAACCGGTTTTTTTATATTCCTTAAAATT
Source organism: Bacteroidota bacterium (assembly GCA_021812745.1). The sequence goes on from JAKAMS010000153.1 coordinate 2,060, forward strand.
TGCGGAAGATTTTTCCATCCTATTGAATTTTTCTTCTTCGGTTGTTCAAAGCTATAAATACTGCTAACCAGCATTGAAGAAAAAACTATTAAGAGGAAAAGCCGCATAGTAAGCGATGAGTTCTTAGTTAAAGTATTGCTTTGCATTTTACAACTCCATAGAAATAACTGCTGGTTTTAAAATCAACTTCTGTTATATTTTATGCACGTGCCGCGTAATATCAAGTTAGTGTCAAGAGTAATATGTTTTGGCTCAAACTCTTCTTTGTTTTCTATATTGTCCAAAAGAAGTTCCATTGATCTAACCGCAAGTTGGTCAGTAGGCTGATTAACGCAACTTAGCGGCGGAGATAAGAAACTTTGTATCTGTGAATTACCAAAACAAACCACGTCTATATCATCAGGAATCCTCAATCCTACTTCTCTTGCTGCCATATATATTCCAAGGGCAACCGGATAAGTAACGGCAAAAATCAAATCTGGAAGATTTTTCTTATTGTATAATTCCATAAAAGAATCATATCCGCTCTTTTCACCAAACCCGCCCTCAACTATCCATTGGGGATTAACTTCAACACCATGATCATTCATAGCATCTTTGAATCCAAGGATTCTCTCCCGTCCGATATTTATATTCGGATGCCCGGCAAAATGACCAATCTTTTTGTAGCCAAGATTTATAGCGTGATCAATTATTTTAAAAGCCCCTCCTTTGTCATCAACAGTAACTTTGTTACATTCACTGAGGTCAGGAATACGATCCATAAATACAATCGGCACATCACGCTTCATAGCAGTCTGAAATATTTCAAAATCAGTTGTGTTCTGAGAGATAGAAACAATGATACCATCAACTCTCATCGAAAGAAGAGTCTGAATGTGTTTTCTTTCTCTTTCGGAATCCTCCTGCGAGACGGTTAGAATTATCTCGTAATTGTTTTCAAACGCGTAATCATAAATGTGTTCGATGATAGAACTGAAGAAATGGTGGGCTACCTTAGGAACAACTACACCAATAGTATTGGATTTTCTTGCCGAAAGATTTCTCGCCATAAAATTTGGTGAATACCCCAATTCATTAGCTACTTTTTTAACAAGCTTAGTAGTTTCTTTAGAGATATCCGGATGACCGCGCAGAGCTTTGGAAACAGTAACCGACGATACATTAAGCCGCTGTGCTATGTCACTCAGCGTGATATGTTTTGAGCTCATAATTTTAGATCTATCCTAGCAGTGGTTTAAGAAATTATCAAAAATAAATTACACTTTTAATATCAGTAAGTCTCATCCCAAAAATTAAAATAGTTTCTCGCATTGTTATAACTGATATCAGCAACCATTTTTCCTACCAATTCAAGATCATTTGGTATCAATCCTTTTTCAATTTCATCACCCAACAAATTACAAAGAACTCTGCGGAAATATTCATGTCTTGGATAAGACAAAAAACTTCTGGAATCCGTTAGCATTCCAACAAAACGGCTTAGCAATCCCATGTTAGCCAATGCGTCAATCTGTTTTTCCATTCCGCTTTTTTGATCTAGAAACCACCAAGCGCTTCCGTATTGTAATTTGCCGGCTATAGTTCCATCCTGGAAATTTCCAATCATTGAAGCAATCAATTCATTATCCGCGGGGTTTAAATTATAGACGATTGTCTTCGCAAGTTTATTCAGATCATCAAGACGGTTTAGAAATTTTGCAAGAGGTCTGGCAATTTCAAAATCGCCAACAGAATCAACACCTGTGTCAGCGCCCAATTCACGAAATTTTCTTGAATTGGTATTTCTCAAAGCCCCTAAATGCAATTGCTGTACCCATCCTCTTTCAAAATCCATAATCCCGAATTCAAACATCATCGCTGATTTGAATTTGAGAATTTCTTCCGTGTTCAATCCTTTTTTTGATAAAATTTTTGCGAAGATGGAATTGATTTCCTGACCTGTATAATCTTCAGCGTAAGCAGTCTCTATTCCGTGATCCGATAAACGGCATCCATTAGCATGAAAATAATCATGCCGTTTTTTAATAGCATCAAGAAACAAATCAAAATTCGTTATTGAAGTACCTGAAACATTTTCCAGCTTAGAAAACCAAAGATGGAATTGTTCTAAATTTTCCACAGCCATGGCATTATCCGGGCGGAATGCCGGGATGACTTTAACTCCGAATGGTTTCTGTTTTATCTGTTTATGATATTCGAGTGAATCAACAGGGTCATCAGTTGTACAAACGACTTCAACATTAAATTGCTTTATTAGACCTTGCGCGAAAAATTTTTCATCGAGAAATAGTTCATTGGTCTTATTCCAGATTTCTTCAGCGGAATCTGGATTGAGCAATTTATCTGAAATGCCGAATGGTCTTTTCAGTTCCATATGAGTCCAATGGTACAAAGGATTTTTAATTGTATATGGAACAGTTTCCGCCCACTTAAAAAATTTTTCTTTATCGCTTGCGCTGCCGGTTATAAATTTTTCATCAATGCCATTGGCACGCATTGCACGCCATTTATAGTGATCACCATTGAGCCAGACTCTAGTAATATTTTCGAACTTTCTGTTTTCAGCGATCTCTTTAATTGGCAGATGGCAATGATAATCAATAATCGGCTGTTGCTCAGCGTAATCGGAATAAAGTTTCTCCGCAGTTTTATTTGAAAGGAGAAAATTTCTTTTAATAAAAATGTCTTTCATAATAATCTCGATAGTTATTCGTTATAATTCCACCTTCTTCATCTTAGGAGCTAAGATACCCATGATTACCCAAGCTAATAAGTAAGCAGACCCGCAGATAAAGAACATCACATAATAGCCGGTTTCAATATTTCCTAAAGCTTTGTAATGATCAAGAAGAAGTCCCGCAGCTTTCGCAATTATAATTCCTCCTACAGCACCAGCCATTCCTCCTATGCCAGTAACCGAAGCAACAGCTTTTTTGGGGAACATATCTGATGCCGTTGTAAATATATTTGCAGACCATGCCTGATGGGCTGAAGCGGCAAGACCAATTATTAGTACAGCATACCAGTGGCTGTAGGCACCCAATGCCTGAGCAGATATAACAGGAAGAACTAACAATGCAAAAATCAACATTGCCGTTCTGCGCGCTCTGTAAACTGGCCAACCTTTGTTGATGAAAAATCCTGAAAGCCATCCGCCGAAAATACTTCCGAATGTTGTCATGGTATAAACTACAGCGATAGGTAATGCAAAATCAGTCTTACTCATACCGTACTGCTTATTCAAAAATGAAGGCAGCCAGAAAAGGTAGAACCACCAGATTGGATCTGTTAAACCTTTGCCAATGAAAAATGCCCATGTCTGTCTGAATGTAAGTAATTTGAACCAGCTTACTTTTTCTTCTGCTTTTTCTGATGAAACAATTTCATCTTTATCACTATGGATATAATCAAACTCTGCTTTTGAAAGTTTTTTGCAGTCTTTTGGTGAATAATAAAATCTGAACCAAAAGATTAGCCATATAAGTCCAATAGCACCGGTAATAATGAATGCCCATTGCCATCCCCATGTTAAAGCTATAAAAGGAACAGTCAATGGTGCAACAATAGCACCGACATTAGAACCGGAATTAAATAGTCCGGTAGCCAATGCTCTTTCTTTTTTAGGGAACCACTCTGCAACAGTTTTAATTGCAGCAGGAAAGTTTCCGGCTTCACTTACACCTAGTACGCCGCGGGCAACCATAAAACCAAAAGTGCTTCCAGCTAATGCATGACCGATTGCAGCAAAACTCCATACAAGCAATGAAAGAGCATAACCTAATTTGGTGCCGATCTTATCAATAATCCAACCAACGCCAAGCATACCAATTGCATAACAAATTTGAAATACAACAACTACATTTGCGTAATCAGACTCTGTCCATTTGAAAAGAGGATCTAGGTAATCGTCTTTCAATAAACTAATTACTTGTCTATCAAGATAGTTTATAGTAGTAGCAAAGAATACAAGCGAAAGAATTGTCCAACGATATTTCCCAATTTTGTTTTTCCCTTCCATTAGATTTTCTCCAGTTAGGTTTTCACACTAACAATAAGTTATGAAACTGGTGATTGACCAATTTATTTAGCAATACTTAATGCCGATGAAGAAAGTTTTTCAATCTCGTCAAATTTTTTATTAGAAATAAGCTCGCTCTTCACCATCCAGCTTCCGCCGCAAGCCAGCACTTTGGGAAATTGTAAATAACTGAGAAGATTTTTCTCATCAATCCCGCCGGTAGGAATA
>JAKAMS010000154.1 GCA_021812745.1 Bacteroidota bacterium
CAAAGCGCGCACGTAAAATTAACGACGATAATAAAACTGAATTCAATTCTTTACTCAGTACAATGACTACCGGGCATGAAGATGAGTTCGAAGAGAGAGAAAATCCCGAACAAATGAAACTTTCTCTCGATTTTGAAAAGAGAGAAAAAGCCCATATTCAGGCGCTTAAAGAGTTAGTTGATAACAAAATTGAATACAGATATAAAGACGTAAAGTAGTTTCAAGTAGTTTTTCTAAAAGCGGAAATACTAAAAGTATCTCCGCTTTTTTTATGCCAAACCTCCAATCGCACTTTTCTAACCAGTTTCATCTTAACAAATTATTTACACAAGTCGGCTATCATTTAACAGCCTCATTATAACCCAAAAATTATCTTTACCTCGAAATTAAGAGAGAATATTAAAATGAATCTAATATTTGAAAATTTCGTGGTAAGAAAAAAATCAATGATTGATTTTAAAAATTCTTTCGGAAAGAAAAAATCAAAATTAATCTTAGCCGCCTATACTTTATGGGTTGCTTTTTCATTCCTGCTTGCAGAATTTCATCCCTATAAATACGCTGCTTACTTTACCGATTTACCTGACTATCTAAAAAAAATATCGCCATTTTTTCTTTCGCTTGCATATCTGGTTTTATTTGTTCCTGCAATGATAGTCACAATTCTTTTTGCAATATATTTTTTATATGATGTTGTAAAGGGTAGGATGTTCAAGTGAGAACCGGTAAAGATGAAATCATATTTAACTAATTATCAATAAGAAAAGGGAAACCATGCTGATCTTGTTGTCTAAATTCAGAGTATTAGTCATAGAGAGTATAATTGCAATTAATGTTCTATTAATCATAAACCCGCAGAATATTGTATATGCACAACCTGTTGATACAACAACATCCAAAGAGATAGAAACTGAGCCATTTGCATGGGGAGATTTTACATGGCTTAATGGAAACGACCGGCGGCATACTGTTCTGCTTGACAGCAAATACTTCACCGGGCAATTTTTACTGGATATGAATTATACGGCATCAAGTAATCATCCGGTTGACCACACTGTGGTAGGCTCAACAGCTCTAGCGCGTGATAATGAATTTGAAGTTTCGGTTGCAGCGATTGGAGGTGATTTCCACTATGATAATGTACGCGGTAGAATTTTACTTCAGCTTGGTACACGAGCAACTGTAGTACCGAGAAATGATTTTAGCGTACTGCATGGGCAATTCGATTTGGCAAATGCATATCGCTATTTAAGTGAAGCGAATGCAGGTTATCACTTTAACATATGGCATGGTATAAATGTGGACGCAGGAATATTCATGTCGTACGTTGGACTCTTTTCTTATTACAATGCTGAGAACTGGGCTTACCAGCCTTCATATACATCCGATAACACTCCATGGTTCTTTAACGGAATCAGAATACAAACTTTTCCAACTGACCGTTTAAAGATAGAATTATGGTTGATCAACGGATGGCAATCGTACGCAAAGTTTAACAATGGTCCAGGTGTTGGAACCCAGATTTTATGGAGACCCGAGGAATATATTTCATTACTTTCAAATAATTATTACGGAACTGACACCCAAGGTCATCCCGATCGAATTCGGTTCCACACAGATAATAGTGCTGAAGTACGTTATTATAATAATCCGGATAACTTCATATGCCGCGGAGCATTTTCTATTACAAGCGATCTTGGATTAGAAAAGGGTGGTGGTGTAAGTGGTTTAAGTAATGGGCCTGATGGTCCATCTCAATATTTTATCAGCGGAATGATTTATCATCGTCTTTGGATGGCAAACGATCATGTTGGATGGACAATAGGCGGCGGTTTTATAAATAATCCGGGGCGTTATTTGGTACTTTATCCAACGGGCGATGCCAATCCGATTCCTTCTATTAACTCTGGACAAACAGGAACTCATCCGTTCTCGGCAAATCCGGGAGATAAATTCCACGGATGGGATATTTCAACGACAATTGATTTGATGCCGAATGATTTTTTGACATGGCGATTTGAAATTGTTCATCGCGAAACAGATGTACCATATTTTGCTGGTCCCGGTGGTGTTACATCGCCCGATGGTTTTAACAATACTCCAATTCCAATAGATTGGAAACCTGATCTGGTGAAATCTGAAACACGAATCATATTTGCTTTACTAGTTCGATTTTGATAACTGAATAAATTTACACCTAATACAATTAAAGCACAGTAATAAATTGATGTGGTTGAACAAAGCTAAAATAGATGTCATTATAAAATCTTTACATCCAGCAGATAAAAATTTGCAAATTCATTATATCTTATTCTGTTTATTTGAAATAAAAATTGGCTAAAAAATGGAAAGTCCCTTAGAAATAATAATCTCTTTAATTATTTCGTTCGCAATTTTGGTGTATCTGATTTATACGTTAATTAAACCGGAAAAATTTTAATTGCTTAGGTAATAATATGATTCCGTTTAATGAAATAATTCAAGTAGTAATCTTTATAATCGGATTAATTATAGTGGCGCCATTATTTGGCGGTTACATTTCAAAATTATTATCCGGTGAGAAAAATATTTTGACTCCGGTCTTTGGACGAATTGAATCATTAATCTATAAGTCTGCGGGAATTAATCCATCCGAAGAAATGGATTGGAAAAAATATACATTTTCAATTCTGATATTCAGTTTAGCCGGAATAATATTCTTAACAGTAATTCAGCTAATTCAATCAATCCTTCCATTGAATCCTCAAAAATTATCAAATGTTGAATTTTCTTTAGCAACAAATACCGCCATAAGTTTTGTAACAAACACAAACTGGCAGTCTTACGCCGGCGAGACAACACTCAGTTATTTTGTTCAAATGATTGGATTGACAGTTCAGAATTTTGTTAGCGCAGCTACCGGAATTGCAGTTTTGCTTGCATTGACAAGAGGATTGGTAACCCGGCAGGGAAACAGTTTAGGAAATTTCTGGGTTGATTTAGTACGCTCAACTCTTTACTTGCTAATACCGATATCAATAATATTCGCAATTGTACTTGTAAGTCAAGGTGTTGTCCAATCATTCTCATCATACAAAGAAATAACGACATTGGAAGGATATAAACAGATAATTCCGTTAGGTCCCGCCGCATCTCAAATAGCGATAAAGCAACTCGGAACAAACGGAGGCGGATTCTTCAATACAAACAGTGCTTTCCCATTCGAAAATCCAACGCCGTTTACAAATTTTCTGCAAATGTTCTCTATTCTTTTAATCCCTGCATCATTGGTTTTTACATTTGGAAAGCTGATCGGCTCAAAGAAACAAGCATGGATAATATTTTTTGTGATGATGTTTGTTTTGGTTCTGGGTTTGATGGTATCCACTTACTCGGAATATTCGACCAATAATATTTTTCATACAAGCGGATTAATGGAAGGTAAAGAGACTCGAATTGGAATACTTAATAGCGTTTTGTGGTCAACAGCAACAACAGCCGCATCAAACGGTTCAGTCAACGCGATGCACAGCAGTCTTTCACCGTTAGCAGGGTTAGTAGCAATGTTCAACATACAACTTGGAGAAATAATTTTTGGCGGAGTCGGGTCGGGTTTATACGGGATGCTACTATTTATACTTATTACGGTTTTTATTTCGGGATTAATGATTGGTCGTACGCCGGAATATCTCGGGAAAAAAATAGATGCGTTTGAAATTAAATGGGCAATAGTTGCAATACTTCTGCCGAACACAGTTATTCTTCTTTTCTCTGCACTTGCTCTCAGGACAAATGCCGGTTTATCAAGTTTAGCAAATTCCGGTCCTCACGGATTTTCGGAAATATTGTATGCATTCTCATCGGCAGCTGGAAATAACGGCAGTGCATTTGCGGGATTAAATACTAATACCGTTTTCTATAATTTAATGATGGGCTTGGGAATGTTGATTGGAAGATTCGGCGTTATTATTCCTTGCATGGCAATAGCAGGTAATCTTGTAAAGAAAAATATTACGCCGGCATCTAAAGGAACATTGCAAACCGATAATTTTCTTTTTGCATTACTATTGTTAGGAGTGATATTTATTGTCGGAGCTCTTACATTTTTCCCGGCATTGTCGCTAGGTCCTTTGCTACAACATTTATTAATGAACAACGGAATAGCTTTTTAATTATTACGAAGAAACTTATGGACACCAGAGAAAAAAGAAAATTATTTGATAGAAAAATTATCTCGCAAGCAATAGCAGATTCATTTGTTAAGATAAATCCAAAATTGCTTCTGAAAAATCCTGTTATATTTCTTGTGGCAGTGGGTGCAATGTTAACCTCTGTTTTATTTGCTATTAACTGGATTGGTGGAAATTTTTCATCATTTAATTTCCAAATAATTATATGGCTCTGGTTCACAGTTCTCTTTGCCAATTTTGCAGAAGCAATTGCCGAGGGAAGAGGAAAAGCGCAATCAGAAAATCTTCGTAAACAAAGGACGCAAACTGTTGCCCGGAAATTGATAAACAATAAAGAAGAAAAAGTCTCTGCAGTTGATCTGCGTATGGGCGATCTTGTGATTTGTGAAACCGGCGATTTAATTCCCGCCGATGGAGAAGTTGTTGATGGTATTGCAAGCGTTGATGAATCTGCAATAACGGGAGAATCTGCGCCTGTAATTCGCGAAAGCGGAGGCGATAGAAATGCTGTTACTGGCGGAACTAAAGTTATAAGCGATAAAATTATTATAAAGATTACCGCTAATCCGGGAGATACTTATTTAGATCGAATGATTTCTCTAGTAGAAAGTGCTAAACGGAAAAAAACTCCAAACGAAATCGCCCTCTCAATTCTACTCTCCGGGTTGTCAATCATTTTTCTTCTTGTAGTTGTAACATTCAGAATATTCTTTGAATACGATCAATCCGGAAATCTTTTGCAAAGCAATAATGTTTCTATTCCGATTTTAGTTTCTCTTTTAGTTTGTTTGATACCTACAACTATCGGCGGATTGTTAAGTGCAATCGGAATTAGCGGAATGGATCGTTTACTAAGCCATAATGTAATTGCAATGAGCGGAAGAGCTGTAGAAGCTGCGGGAGATATTGATGTTCTTCTCCTTGATAAAACCGGCACTATAACACTCGGTAATAGAATGGCAACTGAATTTATTCCCGCTCCCGGATTCAGCGAAAGATATTTGGCAGATGCCGCCCAATTGGCATCACTTGCAGATGAAACGCCGGAAGGCAGATCAATTGTAATTCTTGCTAAAGAAAAATTTGATATTCGTGCAAGAAATATTCATGATCTTAACGCTCACTTTGTTCCGTTTAGTGCCCAATCACAAATGAGCGGCGTAAATATTCTTTCATTAAACAACTCACCGGAACGCATTATAAGAAAAGGTTCTATTGACGCGATAAAAAAATATCTTGCCTCTGACAGCAGTGAGAATATTAATCTAATAACAGATTTGAATTTTTCTCAGATGATTGGAGTAGACATCGCGCTCGCGGGCGGAACACCTTTATTGGTTACGGAAAACAAAAAAGTTCTCGGTGTTGTTCAATTAAAAGATGTAGTAAAAGGCGGAATCAACGAACGGTTTGCTCAACTTAGAAAAATGGGAATCAAAACAGTAATGATTACCGGCGATAATCCTTTAACCGCAACAGCAATTGCCGCCGAAGCCGGAGTTGATAGTTTTATAGCACAAGCAAAACCGGAAGATAAACTAAGGACAATCCGCGAAGAGCAATCTTTAGGCAGAATGGTTGGTATGATAGGAGACGGAACTAACGATGCGCCTGCACTGGCTCAAGCCGATGTTGGGATTGCTATGAATAGCGGAACTCAAGCCGCACGAGAGGCGGGAAATATGATTGACCTCGACAGCAATCCTACAAAACTGATTGAGGTTGTTGAAATCGGGAAACAATTATTGATGACTCGCGGATCTCTTACAACATTCAGTATTGCAAATGATGTTGCAAAATATTTTGCAATAATTCCGGCAATTGCAACTACTCTCTTTGCATCAAAAAACGGAATCGGACCGCTTTCAGTTCTTAATATTATGGGGCTAACTTCACCGCAAAGTGCAATTCTTAGCGCGGTGATATTTAATGCAATAATAATTATTCTGTTAATACCGCTTGCATTAAAAGGTGTTAAATATCGTCCGGAAGGCGCCGCTGAAATTCTAAAACGTAATATTACAATTTATGGCTTAGGAGGTTTAGTAGTTCCCTTTGTTGGAATAAAAATTATTGATATTGTTTTAACATCTTTAAGATTAGTTTAGAAGGTAAATTCAAAATCATGAAAAAGAA
>JAKAMS010000155.1 GCA_021812745.1 Bacteroidota bacterium
CTATCCAGTAATTTTTCTGCTTCTTCATATTCTTTTTTTGAAACCAATATTTTTTCAGCGCCGTAGCCATCAAATTTTTTCGCATACTTGAGCGCGGCATCCATACCGTTTCGTTTAACATCTTCGACAATAGGTTTAACTGTCTTTAAGATATTTTCGGTTTCAATTGCGCGGCGAGTGAGCAGACTGCCTAGCTTAATCTCAGAGATATTTTTTGTTGAATAGATTTTCATAATATCATATTCTCGATAGGTATTAAAAGTAATCCGGATGCACCTGCAAGATGTAATTTCTCTTGGATTTCCCAAAACATTTCCGATGGAATAACTGCATGTACTGCCAGCATTGATTCGTCAGCCAGAGGAAGTATTGTCGGACTTTTTAATGCCGGAAGAATTTCGCGAATCTCTTGTAATGCCGATTTCGGTATGTTCATCATCAAGTACTTAGAATTTTTTGCATTCAAGGCAGATTCAATACGGAGAATTAAGTTTTTTAACTTCAGATATTTTTCCGGATCGTTTGCAATATTTTTACTGCCTATCAGAACAGCCTCAGAATCGAAAACAGTTATAAATTTTTTGAGCTTATTCAATTTTAGCGTATTACCAGTGGAAACGATATCACAAATATAATCTGCAATTCCTAAAGACGGTGCAATTTCGACCGAACCGCTGATCTGGATTATCTTAGCATCTATTTTATTATTCCGGAAAAAATTGGAAAGAATTTTTGGATAAGATGTTGCAACACGTTTTCCGTTGATCTGATCAAGCTCTGGTATGTTTCTATCCTCTGGTCCTGCCAGCATTAATCTGCATTTACCGTAGGAAAGTCTTTTGATGATTTCGACATCGGCTTCTTTCTCTAACACAACATCTTCTCCCACAATTCCTATATCAGCAACGCCGTCCTGGACATATTCTGGAATATCGTCATCGCGAAGAAAAAGTAGATCCAATTCAAAATTACGTGCAGACACTATAAGACGATTAGAATAATTTTCTATATCCAAACCGCACGTGCGTAAAAGCTGTAACGACTTCTCGGTAAGCCGACCGTTTTTTTGAATAGCAAGTTTCAAATTTCCGTTCATGATTTCTCCTTTAAAATAAAAAACCCCGTTGCAAGCGGGGTACATTTCAAATTAATTTATAATAATTTTTTAAAATACTCCGGCTTCCGTTATCAGGATTGAATGGTGGTGACGATGATGAAAAACTAAAGACATATTTCTTTTCTTCTATTTATTTCTGTTGTAAATATATTCTATTAACTAGGATTGTCAAATTAATTTTTCTTAATAAACGATTAATGAATAAGATTAGTTCATCTTTTTGATTTGATTCATATATTGAACTACGATTTTTAGTTGGGTATAAAATGAATAATTGTTTTTTCGTTTCAGATCTTCATGGCAACCCGGAGCGTTACGAAAAATTGTTCAATATCATTTTGAACGAAAGACCAATTGCTGTTTTACTGGGAGGCGATCTTCTTCCGCACAGTAATATTCATCCAGATTTTATTGATGATTATTTAACAAATAACTTGTTATCTCTAAAAGAAAAATTAAATAAGCTTTATCCAAGAATTTTTTTTATACTTGGTAATGACGATGCTCGCTCGGATGAACCATCAATAATAAATGCAGTGCAAAAAAATTTATTTGAATATATACATATGCGGTCTGCTGAATTTTTCGGGAGAAAAATATTTGGATATTCTTTCACGCCACCTTCCCCCTTTCTCTTAAAAGATTGGGAAAAGTATGATCTATCACGGTTTACTGAATTCGGCTCTATTTCTCCCGAGGAAGGAAAACGTTCTGTTGAAATTCCGCTTGAAGAGATAAAATATTCTACAATTAAAGAAGATCTGGAATTATTAACCGGTTCGGAAAATCTTTCCGAAGATATAATTCTTTTTCACGGACCTCCTTATAAAACCAATTTAGACAGGGCTGCGCTTGATGGTAAAATGATTGATCATGTGCAAGTTGATCTTCATGTTGGGAGTATTGCTATACGTAGATTCATCGAAAAGAGAGAACCAAAAATAACCCTACACGGACACATACATGAATCCGCAAGAATAACGGGAAGTTGGAAAGATAAAATAGGAAAGACATTTTGTTTCAGCGCCGCACACGATGGTAAAGAGTTAGCCGTCGTTAAATTCGATCCGCTTAAACCGGAAAATGCAGAACGGATTTTATACTAGTTATTTTTTTGTTTCATTTTTAACGGACGCGCAGCATCTGTAATTGCATTTATTTTAGAAGCATAACTCGTCCTGGCTTTTATGTCATCATCAGTAACATAATGAACATCTAACAGTCCTTGAGATTTATATCCAGAGCGCAAATAATTCATTTCGCTTAATGCTAAACTCCATCCTTCAAGCCAAAGATTAAGTTCTTGAATATCGCATTTCTCCTCGTCAATATGGACAATCAGGTCAATATCGCTGCCCGGACCTGAAGCAGCATTTTTTGTGCTTCCGAAAATATAAAGACCTTTAATTCCAAAACGATCGCTGTCAACTTCAGAAGCAAGTTTTTCAGCCATCTTCATTCTCCACCGCCAATGATCGCTGGGATGATAATCAAGAGTGTCCCTGTATTCTTGTTCAATTATAATTTCGCCCGTAGGATCTGTGAAAATGCCAACCGCTTGTTCTTGTTCGGCATTCATTAACACTTTTAGAATTAATCCGCCGGAAGAATATGGAACGTCTATAACTTTTATGACATCCGAGAGATGACTGAATTCGGGAATTATATCTGGGAAAATATTTTTTGATTCGTTAAAAAATTTCTCATTGAAAATAATTCCTGCGTCATCCGGATAAAGAGGAAGATAGCGTATGTTGGCTTCAACAAGATCCTGGAAGAAGTGAGTGCCGAATGAAAGATCGGGAACATAATTCCCTTTTTTGCGTGCTACTTCAATTATCATTGCAGTATTGTTGATATCGGAGTAAGTTACGTTTACTCCAAGTTTGATATCACCGCGGCTTCCCCATCTGCCTGGTCCAATCAAAATAAATTTTCTCTTAGGAAGTGTTTTGTTCAATCTACTTACAGCACGACCAACTTGCAATAACTTTTCTACGTCTGTTATATCGGAATACTTTTGCGGATCAACGTAAACAATATGTGTAACATCGGGCATTCTACCATTAGAGACAAAACGCTGCGCAGTGAAGATAATTCTTTCCAGAGGAACATCTTTTGGAATTGTATCTGAGTTGGAATCTCCGGCAAAACTTTGCGGACGGCATTGAAGCATATAAAAATCTTTGCCGTCAGAAGCGAACTCGATATCAACCGGAGATTTAATTTTTTGCTGAAGAGTTTTAAGAATTGCATCAACTCTTTTTAAGAAATTCGTTTGTGTAATTAATCCGTTAAATGTTACAAAAAATTCTTTAAATGGATCACCGGCATCCCATTCATTCGGCTGACGAACCATTGTTCCATCCATAACAGAAAAGACTTGGGTAAACTGCGGATACTCGGCACCAAATTCTTTGAGAAGATCAGTAATTAGTATTGATTCAAACTCATTCGTATTCAAGTTTATCAAATCAACTTTTTTTGGTGAATAGCGCAGTATTTCCTCGGGTGAAACATTCACTTTTAAATTTGGCTGACCGGGAGAAACCAAAACCGGATAATCATCGCTTAAACGGTCAACAGCCCGCGTTCCAAGTCCCGGAACAAGCCGCAGTAAACCGTCTTCCCGTTTTATTCGCGGCGACCACCTGAATTCATTGTTGCTGAAAGCAACACCGGCAAATGCCGGTAAAAAATAATTCCCGATTTTTGTACCAACAACTTCTTGAATCATAACGCCCATCTCTTCATTGAAATCGAGCAGACCTCGTTCTGCGCGGTATTCAATAGGATCGGGACTAAAAGTAGAAGCGTACACTTCAGAAATTGCATCCATCAACGCAACTAATCTCTCTTGTTTTGTTCCTTGATTTGCAAGAAACAAACTTTTGTATTTGCCCGAGAAGGTAGCCCCAATTTGATCTTCGAGCAAGCTTGAACTACGAACAACTAGAGGTCGTTCTCCAAGATCGTCAAGTGCAACCGATAATCCTTTAAGAATGTCGGATGGGAATTCAGAATTTTTAAATAACTGTACGATATGCGGATACTCGATACGTACTTCATCAATCTCTTTATATTTCTGTTCAAGCACTTCTTCTAGACTATTATGACGCATGAAATAGAGAATGCTGTCTGAAGTTAAGTACCATGTTTTCGGCGTTTTAATATTCTGGAGCAATTCATTTTGTTCTGCTTCTTTATTTAGAATGTGAACCGCTAAAAATAATCCTGCGCTCTTACCGCCAAGTTTACCATGGCTGCCAGAAGGAAAAATCATCTTATCAATTAACGCATAGAAATCGCTTAGCATAACATATTCTTTAGCTACACTTATATAATCTAGATGATCTGTAAAAAATCTTCTTAATAAGGAAACGCGTAAGCCCTTAACAGTCGAAGGAGGAAGTTCAAATTTTTCTGGAGTTAGGTGAACAAATTTGCGAATCGCATCAGCTATTTCGGAAAGAGATGTATCCTGATTATCAACAACTTTGATAAGAGAACTGGATTTATCTTCCTGAATCCATTTTTGAATTCTGCCAAGTATGATTTCGTCCGATAAATTTTCATCCGCAAGTTTTAGAATTGTATCAACATACTGATCATAATTAACAATCTTAGTAAACTTCATCGGTTTATTATCATCGTAAACTGATTCATCTTCTTTTCCGCCGCGTCTAGTAACATTTGCGTGTTTCATCAACATTTCAGCTTCTTCAATTCCTTTCCAGCAAAGAAGGTGAAGAGTTTTGCGTAAAAGACTCATGAATAAACCGGGGTCGGTTTTGCGAATCATATCAAGAACTATCCGCCACTCACCTTTTGTACGCCCATCAACTTGTTCGCGGACATTTCTTAGTTCATTAAAAACATTTTTTAATTTATGATGAAGTATAAAATGACCGAGCCGGTCGGCAATAGTATTAAGTAATTTTTTTTCTTCTTTCAAAAATGGTCCGTGACCGTTGTTTGCCTGCGGAAACTCCGACAAATAATAAACAGCTATATGCCCGACCAATTTGTCCTGAACAACTATATCTGATTGAATGAACCATTTCGTTTCTTCAAAATCGCTTGTCTGATAAACTATATCACCGTAAACCAATTTAGCTTTGCATTCTTTGGGATACTGCCAAGCCGGAGGAATTGAATTAATAACTGTGTGAAAAGCCTGACGAAGAGAGATCTCCGAACGGTTAAGGCTATCTTCTATTGTATAAAGACAATTTAATTCTTTAGCGCGTTCTTGAAGTTCAAAGACTAAATTATCAATCGGTTTATGCTCATTAATCATTTTTTAATTACTCCGCGGCTCTTTCTACCGTCAACTTTTATTGTCAGCGGTTGTGTTAGTTTAATATGCTTAACAAAATTTGTTTCGTGAACTATCTGTTGACTGTTGAGCCAATCCCAATCAATCTTAAAGTCGCTGTCATAAGTTATTGAAAAATAGCTTACATTAAAACTGGTAAGATTGTGGAAAAAATGTGAGCCTTGACTCAGGTCCACGTTTATCCCGAATAGAGTTGATTCAACTATCACTTTCACACCTGCAATCTGTCCCCATTCAACCGGAATACCAAGCCACGGGTCGGAACTTCCCCATCTTCCAAAACCGATTAGCAGATATTTCTTGTTTGTTTTAACCAATTCCTTATTGATCGAATCAATTTCATCAGCAATTTTTGTTGTGTCTTTCTTATCGAACATTTCCGGTTTAACAAAAACAACATCAAAAATATTTTCGATTATGCCGTTACCCATTACCCGGTCAGAAGCAAGCAATATTCCTTCACCAAATAATTCTTTTTCATCAAGATCAATAGTTTCATCCGAGACTACCATAGGACGAACTTGTAAAAAGCCAAAACGAAGTTTGCGCGGATCATTTGTAATTGTTGCCGCAAATTCAATTTCTACAGGACTAGAGAGAGCGTCTTGGCAAACGCTTAAAAGTTTTTTCACCAATTCATTGAAACGGAATTCATTCATCGCAAGCAGTTGAGAAAAATTTAATACGCGCGGTCCCGGGTTCCCGGTTCCCATAACTATTCTTTGAGAAGATGAATCATAGGTGGAAGCAATATATTTTAACGTGTCGTCATAGTCTGCTTGGCTGAGATTTGCTTGTAT
>JAKAMS010000156.1 GCA_021812745.1 Bacteroidota bacterium
GTGTACTTCTTCCATGCAATATTGTTGTTCAGCAAAGAGAAGATGGCAAAATTCAAGTGAGTGTTGTGAACCCGATTGAATCTATGCAAGCTGTCAAGAACGATGCTCTGGGAGAAGTGGCTGTTACCGTATCTTCAAAACTGCAAAAAGTTTTGGAAAATCTTTAAACACAAAGACCGCAAAGTAAATACGCAAAGATTGCAAAGATTCTTCGCGTGCTTTGCGAAAACTTAGCGTCCTTTGCGGTTAAACATAAATCATTGTAACAAGTTCAACCGATTTTTGTCACACGATCAATTCTTTGTAAGTCTTCATTTCCAAACTCATTTACTTCGCTACTCAGGCACTCAGTTACTTAGGCACTTAGTTACTCAGATACTTCATCATCCTTCAATTATAGTTACTTGTTCCATCTTATCACCCTGCTCAATTAAATCAACAACATCCTGCCCGTTAATTACTTTTCCGAATACAGTATGTTTTCCGTTTAAGTGAGGTTGAGGTGAGTGAGTAATAAAGAACTGACTTCCGTTTGTGTTAGGACCTGCGTTAGCCATAGAGATTACACAGCGCTCATGTTTCAAAGGATTATTTTTAAATTCATCTTCAAATTTATAACCGGGACCGCCGCGGCCTGTGCCTGTTGGATCTCCGCCTTGAATCATGAAATCACTAATAACACGGTGAAATGAAACTCCATCGTAATAACCTTCTTTTGCTAAGAACACAAAATTATTCACGGTTTTGGGCGCGTGTTCCGGATAAAGTTCTATTTCGATTATTCCTTTGCTTGTGTTCATTGAGACTGTGTATTTTTTCTTTGAATCAATTTGCATTGCCGGAGGAGTGTTCCATTGTTTTTCCATTTTTTTTCCTTTTTAAATTATTGGTTTTCGAAAAACTGATTTATTTCGCTGCGCAAACCTAAATATTCCTATTGTAAGAATGAAATTCGCACTTTAATAAAAAATATTGGAATTTAATCTGAGAAATTTATCAGTCTATTATTTTATGGAACTTAGCCCAGTCAGCATATTTTTTGTCTTCAACAAGAATATGGCTTTGAACCCAGCCGTCGAGCAAAGTCTCCAGACTCTCTTTTAACGCGCTCATGCTTGCAGAGCCAGTTAAAGCGTTATTAATTTCAGCAACAATTTTCTGGTGCTTCTGTTTGTGATCGCTTAATCCGGGAAATTTTTTTTCTTCCATAAATTTTTCTTCATAAGAAAAATGTTTCTCAACGTAATCCCTTAAATGCCTTAGCAGATATTTAATTTCCGGTTCCTGGCTTTTGGGATTACTAATCTCCAGCAACTCGTTTGATATTGCAAACAGTAGTCTATGTTGAGAATCAATTTCTTCAAAACCCATTCGACATGCGGCGGTCCAAACCATTCTTCTCATTTGGCATTCCTTGGTTATCTAGTTAACCGTTTATATTTAATTCTGTGTGGAATCTCTGCGTCTTTACCAAGACGTTCTTTTCTATTTTCCTGGTAATCAGAAAAATTTCCTTCAAACCAATAAACATTACTCTCGCCTTCAAATGATAAGATGTGAGTGCAGATTCTATCTAGGAACCATCTATCGTGGCTTATGACTACGGCACAGCCTGCAAAATTTAGAAGACCTTCTTCAAGCGCACGCATTGTATTAACATCAAGATCATTTGTTGGTTCATCAAGAAGAATTACATTCGCGCCGGATTTTAAAGCTACGGCAAGATGAACTCTGTTTCTTTCACCGCCTGAAAGCACGCCGACTTTCTTTTGCTGATCGCCGCCGGTAAAATTAAATTGTCCTACATAAGCGCGCGAGTTCTGCTCTTTATTGCCAAGTTGAATTATGTCGCTTCCGCCGGAGATCATTTCCCAAACGGATTTCTCAGGATCAAGTATATCGCGGCTTTGATCAACGTAAGCGAGTTTTACGGTATCTCCGATTCTAAATGAACCGCTATCCGGTTTTTCCTGTCCAACAATCATTTTGAATAAAGTAGTTTTACCGGCACCGTTCGGACCAATCACTCCTACAATTCCTCCCGGAGGCAATTTGAATTCCATCTTCTCAAATAAAAGTCGGTCGCCGTAACCTTTGGCAACATTCTCCGCTTCAATTACAACGTTTCCTAAACGTGGTCCTGCCGGAATATAAATTTCAAGATCTTTCTGGCGCTTCTCATTTTCTTCATTCAGCATCTCTTCGTAAGAACTTATTCTCGCTTTAGATTTTGCATGTCTTCCGCGGGGAGACATTTTAATCCATTCCAATTCGCGGCTTAAAGTTTTCTGCCGTTCGGTTTCTTTTTTCTCTTCCAATTTTAAACGCTGTTGTTTTTGATCCAGCCAGGAAGAATAATTTCCTTTCCACGGAATTCCTTCGCCTTTATCAAGTTCAAGAATCCATCCGGCAACATTATCAAGAAAATATCTATCGTGTGTTACTGCGATTACCGTTCCGGGATATCTTCTAAGTTCTGCTTCAAGCCATGCAACTGTTTCTGCGTCAAGATGATTTGTCGGCTCATCCAATAGTAAAATGTCCGGCTTCTTTAAAAGTAAGCGGCACAATGCAACTCTTCTTTTTTCTCCGCCCGATAATACTTTAACCGATGTATCGCCCGGAGGACAACCGAGAACATCCATTGCCATTTCAAGTTTTGAATCGAGATCCCACGCGCCGAGGTGATCTAGCTTATCTTGAACCTTTCCTTGTTTGTCTAGAAGTGCAGTCATCTCATCATCGCTCATAGGTTCTGCAAACTTCGCGTTGATTTCATCATACTCGCGTAAAGTATCAACAACTTCCTGAACACCTTCTTCAACAATTTGGCGGACGGTTTTTGTCTCATCGAGTTTGGGTTCTTGCTCAAGCAGACCGACAGTAAAACCGGGTGAAATTGCAATCTCTCCATTGAAATCTTTATCCACGCCGCCGAGAATTTTTAGTAGAGTACTTTTGCCTGAGCCGTTTAGACCGAGTACGCCGATCTTTGCACCGTAGAAATATGAAAGGTATATATCTTTTAATACTGGTTTATTGTTATAGAATTTGCTTACACCGATCATTGAGTAGATAATTTTATTTGGTTCGTTAGCTGCCACTATTACTCCTTAATTAAAATTGATTAACCGAACAGGTTTAGTTCGCCATCTTTCTTTAAGCGCCAGCTATCTTTTCCAGCCGGTTCTGCAATATCTTCTAATACTTTTAAAATTGTTTGGTTTTCTGGTGTAATACCATTTTTCAATAATGGAATTATATGTTGAATAATATCATCAAAGTGAGCGCTCTTATTCTCGTTTTCCATTCTTCGTAATAGACTGATTAAATAAAATTTGATGCGCAAGTGAACATCAATATGGGTTTTGAATTTTGTGTTCTTTCTTATAGTAAAGATTTCTGTTTTATCATCATAATCGAAGTTATCCAATAAGATTGGTGTTAAATCGGAATATTCTTTCTTTAGTAAATCTAGAAATCCAAGTTCCAATCCTTTTATAATCAATTCATCATTAATTTGTTCAAGAGTTGCGCCGTGATGCTTTGCTATTATTCCTTCGATTGTCTGCATAACAATTTCTGCAATGTCCATTCCTAAATTAGCTTTCATTATAGCGCGCGGGTTGCGCACTTTGCGGAAGTTTATAATTAATTGGCCAGAAAGAACTGTAAATGGATTTTGTCGTTTCTTGAAACTTGTCTGTCCATTCTTTTGCGGAACTGCTCCAACATATTCAAAGCCGCAACGTTCTGCTGTATTAATTATCAGATGCCAAAATTCCGGGTCTTTGTGCGCAAATACGAAGGAAAGCCAACGGTCATACTTTAATACGCGGTACATTTCTTTTATGCTCTGTGCAATAAGCTGATTGTATTCTTCTTTGCTTTTATCCTCACCACCGCCTTCAATCGCTTCAAGCTTTCTATCTTTTTTAGTTACTTCAAGATCGAGCCACGCATTCCACATTACAGAAAGATCGAGATAAGGAATTTTCTTTCCATATGGTGGATCAGTATATATATAATCAACGCTTTCTTTTGGTATCCAACTTAAATCAGTAGCAGTACCTTTAACTACTTTAATATTAGAAATAGTTTTTTCATTTATAAAATATTCGATCTCTTTTCTAGCATCCAAAACTTTTTTGAAACGGGATTCAAAGTAAGGAAGGATTTCGATATTGCCCGGAGTCTTAGCTATTCTGTAGCGATAATAGGCAAATACACTGCTATTTCCTCTACCTTCGCTTCTACCGTCTGAGGCATGGTAGGTCAGATTTATTTTATTAATTAAACCTGAAAACATAAGTAGCAACGTATTCCTAATGTTGTCATTCTTTTCTCTTTTAATCACATACTTTAGTAATGAAAGTTGGGCAAGCTGTTTCTTACTGAAAAGTTTTTCAACTGTAGGTACGTCCGATCCTTTTGGCAAAATATTTCCTTTGGGATAGGGATATTTTTTTAACGCTTTTTCAATTTCCTCCTTTGTTTTTGGTTCTTTCTTCTCGTATTCTGTTTTAACTCTTTCAAATGCTTCAGCTAATTCTTCTTGTTTTACTGGTGCTATTAGTGATTGCACAATGAAAACCGCCATCGGATTTAGATCAATACTAATTGCTTTACGGTTATTCATCAAGGATTCAATTGGAGTAACACCGCTTCCGGCAAATGGGTCCAAAACCAAATCACCTACTTTCGAAAAGTTCTTGATGTATTCTGCTACAACATTCCAAGTTTGTTTTGTAAAGTAGCCATGTACACCAAAGTGTCTCTTTGCTTGTTGCTTCTTTACCAATATTTCATCGAGCAAAGGGCGTGTTGTATAATTAAATTCTTCTTTTGCCTTAAAAGGAACAGTCGGTTCATACACAAAACTTTTGCCGGCTTGAAAGCTATTTATGGAGAGAAATTTATTAAGCGTTTCCCAATTTTCATTTATCTCTGCAATTTGAAAAAACAAAACAGGTACGTTATAAGAATCTCTTCTATAAAGAGCAAATTCAAGTCCGTTGCAAATAGCAAAGTAAATACTGTTAATTTCCGGGTGAGTAGCGTAACTGTAAACTTGCGCAATATGGTCATCATCCATTACTTTCTCGTCAACACCTTTGGCATCCAAAACCCATGCATAATTTTTTTCAACTTTCAAGCAGTAATCCGGTATTAATCTAATGGGTATTTTCTTATTACTTGCAATCTTAAGAAAAGGATGATGTAAAGTTTTACTTCTTACAATATTGTTTTGTTGATACCCCAATTCTTTGAGGATCGGAAGTATAATAACTTCTCTAACACTATCTTCCTTAAAATCTGGATTCCCGGAAAGTTTGTTAAAGTTAAGTTTGCCGAATAATTTCTGTTTAAGAGTCATAATGCCAATGATTTTTTTTCCCATTTTCAACTTACCACAAATTCAAATTTATGTAAACAATATAAAAGTAAAGACGAGGCATGCCTCGTCTCAACAACTTGTGTGAATTAATAAATTTTCCATTAACCGAAATTAAAATCTAAATCCACACATTATCTTTCGCTGTCAACTCACCGCCGGCATTACCGGTATTAATCGTTCCCGCCGGTTCAATAAGTAAAACTTTGCATTCATTTAAAGCAGAGGGTTTGTGCTCAACACCTTTTGGAACGATGATCATTTCACCTTCATGCAGTTCAACTTTACCGTCACGGAATTCAATTGTCATCGCTCCATCCAGAACAAGAAAAGTTTCATCGGTAGTTGTATGATTATGCCACACAAACTCGCCCTTAAATTTGCTGAGTTTAAAATGGTAGTTATTCATCTTGGCAATGATCTTAGGCGACCAATACTCTGTGAACTTGTTTAATTTATCTTCCAGATTAATTGGCTGATGTTCCATGGACTCACCCCAAATTTTATTTATAATGTCTTGAGATAGCAATAAATCCGACAATTATAAAAAATACACCAATCCAGAATAAAACCTTATCACGTATATTTCTTGGACGAATATTTGTTTTCCACAATACAGAAAATTTTTCTTGATAGTCTAATATCCAATTATGGAATATCAAGATTAATGCGCCGACGGTAATGAGAATTAGATCTTGGGCAATCTTAATCCCGTTGTTCATTTATTTTTCTCTTCTTCTTTTTCTTCAATCATCCGCATAATAATTATTGTTACAGTTGATCCGGCGGTGGCGCCTAAAACAAAAATTACCGCAAGAGAGAAAAATGAGACGGTTGAATTT
>JAKAMS010000157.1 GCA_021812745.1 Bacteroidota bacterium
TCTTTGTAATTGACCGGAAGATACTGAAGCTCAGTTGCTTTGATCTCTATATTTCTTTCTTCAAGCGCTTTCTGCATAGAACCGTATTCCTGAAACGGCGCATAGATATAAATGAATTCATCGTCATTGGAAAAATCATCTAGTCCAGAGTCAATCAATTCTAACTCTAAATTATCTAAATCGGTACCTGCGGATTTTACAGCTTTGAATAATCCTTTCCTTTCGAACATGAAAGCAATGGAACCGGTAGTACCTAACGATCCTTCGTGTTTTTTAAAGATATGACGGACGTTCGCTACGGTTCTTGTCGGATTGTCTGTAGCGCATTCAACAACCACACCAATTCCGTGAGGACCATATCCTTCATAAATAATTTCCTGGTATCCGGACGTGTCTTTAGAAGAAGCTCTTTTAATTGCGGCTTCAACTTTATCTTTTGGCATGTTAACGCTTTTAGCGTTTTGGATTGCAATCCTAAGTTTAGAATTTGATTTTTGATCGGGTCCGCCTGCTTTTACGGCAATCTCGATCTCCTTTCTAACTCTATTAAAAGCTTTGGACATTCTTGCGTAACGCGCAAACATTACATGCTTTCTTGTTTCGAAAATTCTTCCCATTATTTTTTACTCATAGTTTGTTAATTAATCTATAACTCATTTTTCGGTGGTCAAATTTACAAATTCATTTGCAATTTTCTGAAATCAAAATAGCCCACCTTTCTGTAAATATTACTTTTTTGAATACAAAATCACAAAAATTATAATTCTCTCATTGACAAAACCGGATTTCTGTTATACATTTGCAACCAAGATGACAAACGAAAAGAACATAGCAAATAAAAATTGGTGGTGGTGGAGAAATATTTCTCTGCTATCCTAATGCTTTAAATAGATTTTAACAACAAGCCGTGGATGGTAGAACCGTTCACGGCTTTTTTGTATACAGCCGTGAACTTCCATTCAGCGGCTTTTTTATTTTATACATAATAGGAGGTTCACATGTCAAGCAACAAAATAGTTTTTCTCGATCAGTCTCAAATGCCTACTCACTACTATAATATTCTTGCGGATTTACCCAAACCGATGGATCCGCCGTTGCATCCCGGTACAAAGCAGCCGATTGGTCCGCAAGACTTATCCGCAATCTTTCCAATGGAATTGATCAAACAAGAAGTCTCACAAGAACGGTTCATAGAAATTCCGGATGAAGTACGAGATCTTTACAAATTGAGTCGTCCAACTCCGCTAATCCGTGCGAGCAATCTTGAAAAAGCTTTAGGAACGCCAGCAAAAATTTATTTTAAGTATGAAGGTGCAAACCCAACCGGAAGTCATAAAACAAATACATCATACGCGCAGGCATATTACAACAAAAAAGCTGGAATTAAAAAACTTGTAACGGAAACAGGAGCCGGGCAGTGGGGCAGTGCGCTTGCTATGGCTTGCAAACATTTCGGTTTGGAGTGTGAAGTGTTTATGGTGAAGGTGAGCTACAATCAGAAGCCGTACCGTAAGACTTTTATGAAATTGTTCGGCGCTGAAGTGCATGCCAGCCCATCAATTTATACTAATGCCGGAAGAAATATTCTAAACAACGATCCCGATTCACCAGGCTCACTTGGGATAGCAATCAGCGAGGCAATTGAAGTTGCGGCACAGCGGGAAGACACAAATTACAGTTTAGGAAGTGTGCTCAATCATGTGCTTCTTCATCAGACAATCATTGGAGAGGAAGCGCGCATCCAAATGGAAATGGCTGGCGCTTACCCTGATATTGTAATTGGATGCCTTGGCGGCGGAAGTAATTTTGCTGGAATTGCATTCCCATTTTTACGCGATAAACTTACCGGTGTAAAGAAAGATCTAAAAGTAATTGCTGTTGAACCGGCATCGTGTCCTACTCTTACAGAAGGCAGGTATGAATATGATTTTGGCGATGAAGCCGGAATGACACCGCTAATGAAAATGTACACACTCGGACATGATTTCATACCACCCAAGATTCACGCAGGCGGTTTGCGTTATCATGGCGCTGCGCCGTCCGTTTCATTGCTTTATAACACTGGTGCAATCAGTGCAAGTGCATACGAGCAGCTGGATGTGTTTCAAGCTGCGCAGTTCTTCGCCCAAACTGAGGGAATTATTCCTGCGCCAGAAAGTTCTCACGCAATTAAAGAAACAATTGTGCAAGCTTTACGGTGCAATGAAACAGGAGAGGCAAAGACCATTCTGTTTAATCTATCCGGCAATGGATTTTTAGATTTGGGCTCATATGAAATGTTTTTAGAAAATCAGCTTGAGAATTATTCCGGCGAAACAAAATATGCAGATGTTACGGTAGGATGATTTTTTAGTTTTAGCAGAGGCGGAACATCTTCCGTCTCTGCAATATTTGCATAACCAATTATGCTTCATTAACTTTTCATTCAAAATAAAATGATACAGAATAATGAATTCGGTTTTGCAAATATTTTTAAGCAGCTTGCTGCTTAGTTTGGTTCACGCTTCAATCCCAAGTCATTGGCTTCCGTTAATTGCTATTGGAAAAGCGGAAAAGTGGACAGACAAAGAGACGGTAACCGTAACTGCGATTACCGGCGCGTCTCACACAATCAGTACGGTAATTATCGGAATCATTGTCGGTTTAGTCGGTTATAAACTATCAGAGTCGTATCATTATATTACTCATATTGTAGCGCCGATAATTTTAATTCTTCTTGGGTTTATCTATTTGTTCTTGGAATACCGTCACAGTTTAATAAGTACCACGCATCAACATCACCACATTCATGTTGATGAAATAATTGAAAAACGGAAGAGTAAAAGATCAATTGTATTTACTCTGAGTGTAGCAATGTTCTTCTCGCCGTGTCTGGAAATAGAAGTATACTATTTTACTGCAAGCCGCCTGGGCTGGCTGGGAATTGGAATTGTTTCAGTCGTTTATTTTTTTGTTACTGTTCTTGGAATGATGTTTCTGGTTCACTTTGCATCAAAGGGAGTTCGTAAGCTCAACTGGCATTTTCTGGAACATCATGATAAGCTGATAAGCGGGATTGTACTTGTGCTGGTTGGCTTGCTTGCCTTTTTTGTGGAATATTAAATACCGAAAGTGCCTCAAAACAAAGTGAAGAATCAGAAATCAATTATTAGTGACTCTTCACTTCGTTAAGTTCAAAAACTTAGTTTACTCCAATTTCTTTTAGTAATGTATCTGCACCACCGATTTTATCCATTACCCATAAAACGTAACGGATATCAACGCCAATTGAGCGGCTGTATGATTCATTCCAAGCAAAGTCATTTATTGTTGCTTCAAATGCACGGTCAAAGTTAACGCCTATCAAATTTCCATAAGCGTCAAGAACCGGACTGCCGGAATTTCCGCCGGTAGTATCCATATTATAAAGCATTGCAACCGGAAGTTTGCCGCTCTTCTTACTCACATATTTCCCAAAGTCTTTCTTAGCATAGGCAGCGCGGAGTTTATCGGGAATTACAAAATCCTCATCACCGGTAGCGCCTTTTTCAATTACGCCGTCAATAGAAGTAAACGGCTCCATATAAACAGCATCAGCTGGATTGTATCCTTTAATATATCCGTATGTAAGCCGCAGCGTACTGTTTGCGTCGGGAATAAATCCTACCTGTCCGGCGGGCATGTTGGTTTTTTTCCATTCCATTTTTACATCAACAAGATCGCCATAAAGTTTGTTCAGCTTCCCTTCGTTTTTCTGGCTCTCTTTATCACTGGCTTGAGTTTGCATTTTAATTTTTTTTGCAAAAATAAAAAGCGGGTCCTGCATTTCGGCAATCTCTTTCGGCGATTTCTTTAAGAGTGAATCAAAAAATTCTTTATCCCGGATTTTGGAATTTGAAATGTTATTAGAAACAAAATCTTGAAAAGTTTCTTCCGGATGTATTCCGTTACCTTCTAGGATTTCATCAACAGCTACTATGCGCGATGATTCCTTAAATCCATTTGCATCCATTAACATTTTGACTAGCATTGTTTCTTCAAAGTCGGGGTTGTAATTCTGTTTTATAGATTCAATTCTGCTTAGAGTCTGCTTAATATTTTTTTCTTGATATGCCGGGCTTCTTTCTTCTTCCGGTTTCTGCATCTCGTCAGCATAGCTAAGAATAAAGTTTGCTAATGAAAGAGTTGTTGAGAAAGAATTAATCTGTCTTAACCACAAGTCCGCTTGAGCATTTTGATTGACCAAATCAAATACATTATGAATCTCTTCCAGCAAATTTCCGTATTTGGCTTTCAGCTGCGGATTGGAATTGATAAAATTCTGAAGTTGTTTTTCCTCTTCTTGTTTCTGTGCGATGAGATTTATCTTTTTTAGTCCTTTAATTTTTCCTTGATAATTTTTCATCGTGTTCGCTAATCCTTTTATCCGGCTGGCAAATGCAAGTGTAAGTTCTTTGTTGCCTGCGCTGATTTCCTGCATTGTCTCAATAGCATACTGATATAAATTGGAAATGTATGGAAGTAAATAATCCTGTTGATATTTCATATACTGAGATGGACGGTGACGAAAAGTTCTTCCAGGATAACCAAGTTGGAAAACAAAATCTCCCGCTTCAACTCCATTCGGATTGATTTTTAAAAACTTTTTCGGTTTAAATGGGACATTCTCTTTAGAGTAAGTTGCAGCTTTGCCGTCTGGTGCAACATAAGCGCGCATGATTGAAAAATCACCTGTGTGGCGCGGCCAAACCCAGTTATCCGTTTCACCGCCAAAGTTGCCAATTGATTGTGGCGGCGCAAAAACAAGTCTTACATCACGTATTACACGGTACTTAAACAAAACATAAGTTTTACCTGCAAACATTTCTGAGACATCGGCTACGATAGATTCTTTTTCGTTTGTAGCAGCATCTGATAACTCTTTAGTCTTTTGTGCGATCATTTTTGTGCGTTCAACGGGGTCGGTAATGTTTTTAATAGCATCAAGAATTACATCGGAAACATCTTGATATGATTCGGTAATTTTGCATGTATAACCTTGCGAAGGTATCTCTTCTGCTTGAGTTTTTGCGTAGAATCCATTCTCAAGATAATTTTTTTCTACTGTGCTCGCGCGTGTAATCGCGCCGAAAGCACAATGATGATTTGTAATAATCAGTCCGTTTTCGGAAATGAATGATCCGGTGCAACCGCTCAATTGTACCAATGCATCAACGAGACTTACTCCGTTTGGGTTGTAAACTTCTTTCGTGTCAATTTTTAATCCTGCTTTTTGCAGATCAACTTTATCAATTTCACTCAATGGATACATTCCTTCTTCCGGAGAAGCTGGAATCATTCCTAAAATAAATGTAAGCGAAAAGGTAATTGTAAAAAGTTTCAAAAATTTGGATATCCAATGACTGCGCAGCATAAATTCTCCTAGATAGGTTGATCCAAAAATAATATTATGTTGAAGAAAAACGAAATCAATGGAAAATGTATTGTTTCCCACTTAAATGGAGGAAATTTTCCTAAATTAAAAGCTGATTCAGCGATTCGAAAAAAAGAAGAAATTACGATTCGGAATTAAGATCACTATTCAAAATAATATCTCCCGCCAATAGCGAAATCCAAATGCAATGATGTTTCCGGAAATAAATTAAATACCGGGGCTAGTTCTATAAATGTATCAATCGGCAATGATTCAGGTATCCACATTATTCCAATAACACCGCGTGCGCCTAATGTATTTCCATCCTTATTACCGAAATGGATTCGTGCGCCGAAACCGTAATAAACCGGAAAATTATATGGAGACTTTATTTTATCGGGAAAATTAAAAAGAAAATCCCCGTGTAAAGAAAATGTTTTGTCGGGATGAGCGAATGAGTATGCTAAACCGAAATCAATAGCGTGTCCGTTGCCAAGTAAATATTTTCCGCTTAAGCCCGTCGGTTCGCCCAGCATAATCCCTAATCCAAATTTTCTTTCTTGAGAATAATGCTTTACTGATGTTATTGAAACAATTAAAAAAACCGCAAGAAAGAACTTACCGACTCTCACTGAATACCTCAGATTATTTTGTATGTCTAAATACACAAATCAGATTAAAAATTAAAGTCAAAATAATCGCCTCATAAAAACAGTTTCTTTCAACATTATTAACGAATATTATTAAATTTGATTTAGAGATCATTCCAAAAGAGGATTAAATGAAGGAAATTTCCAACAGCACGAACATTAATAAT
>JAKAMS010000158.1 GCA_021812745.1 Bacteroidota bacterium
ACTTTGACTAGGAAAATCAAAAATAAATTGTTTAGAAAGACGGAAAAGTATATTGGATAATCAGAATAAACCGGAAACCCAGATTCCACCATCCACGCAAGGTCAACAGACGCAGCAGCAGGGTCAATCTCAGCAGAAGAAACCTTACAGAAGATATTATAACAATAGAAAAAAATTCCGTCCTCAATCGGGAGATCAAACCCAGCCGCAGCGCGAAAGCCAGGGCGTCTCTTTCAAAAAAGTTTCTATAGTCGTTCCGCTACTTAACGAAGAAGAATCTCTACGCCCTCTTTACAACGAAATAAAAAAGTCATTAAAGACAATTTCCATTGATTACGAAATACTCTTTATTGATGACGGCAGCACGGATAAATCCCTCAATGTAATTAAAGAGTTATCGAGGTTAGACAATAAAATCCATTATTTCAGTTTCCGTTCGAATTACGGAAAATCTGCGGCACTGCAAGTTGCGTTCAAACATGTAACGGGAGATGCGGTTATTACGATGGATGCCGATCTTCAAGATGATCCGAATGAAATTCCAAATCTTCTGAAAAAACTAGATCAGGGTTTCGACATGGTTTCCGGATGGAAGAAAAAAAGATTCGATCCGATAATCAAAAAAACATCATCAAAGTTTTTTAATTATATAACCCGCTTGTTCACACGAGTTAAAATTCATGATTTCAATTGCGGCTTGAAAGCTTACCGCAAAGAAGTTGTGCAAAGCATAAACGTATACGGTGAACTACACCGCTACATTCCCGTACTGGCAAATTGGAAAGGATTTTCTGTAACCGAAATTATAGTTAAGCATCATCCGCGCCGGTACGGAAAAACAAAGTTCGGCATTTCTAGATTCTTCAAAGGTTTTATTGATTTAATTACCGTCATTTTTACAACGCGTTACATCAAACGCCCGATGCACCTTTTCGGTTTTGTTGGAATGATAACTGCATTAGCCGGTTTTGTTATAAGCGCATGGCTCGCTGTCGAAAAATTATTTTACGGATATTCACTTAGCAACCGTCCTTTACTTTTTCTTGGTATTCTTTTGATAATTGTGGGAGTTCAATTTTTTGCAATCGGACTCTTAGGCGAAATTCTTGTCCATAATTTTCAAGATGAAAAAGAATACACTATAAAAGAGAAAAAATAATCGATGGTGGTGAAGATTACGCAATGAAATGAGCTGGCAAGCAGAAACATTTTGTAGTTGCTTTTCGAAATTACTTCTGTCTCCTTTCCGAATAAAAATTAGTATTTTTGACCGTCTTTAATGAATTGTTAACAGCTAATTATTAAATGAAAATCGTCATCTTCGGTCCCGGACCAAAATTTAAAGGCGGAATTGCTAATTATACATTGTCTCTTGCTAAAGAATTTGCTAGGAGAGATGATGTTGAAACGCATATAGTCTCGTGGACATATCAATATCCCTCAATCATTCCGCGCGATTTTATAAACCGAAGCGGCTCGGCAAATCCCCTTGAAGGAACAAACGTAAAAGTTACTTATGCCACAAATTACAACAATCCATTATCGTGGTATAAAACAGCAGATATAATTAATAACATCAAGCCAGATATTTTGATTGTGCAATGGGCTCTCGCTATTCAAGGTTTACCTATTAATACAATCTTGAGAAAGGTTAAAGCAAAGACCAATTGTGAAATTATTTTCATCCTGCATGTTGTTAAACAAAAAGAAGAAAGCATAATTGACAGTTTCCTTTTGAAACGCGCGCTTGGCAACGCCGATTCATACATAGTTCATGCGCATAAATATTACGAAGAACTAAAACAGGTTTTTCCTGAACAGAGCTTTTTTATTGATTCAACCGGCAAACGCGCATATCAGCCAAATGAAAAAACAGTTATTAAACTTTACCATCCTGTATATGATATGTTCGCGCCGGATTCAAATCTTGATAAAGAGAGAACAAAAAAAGAACTTGGACTAAGAAAGAATGTGTTTCTTTTTTTTGGATTCATCAGACGGTACAAGGGTCTGCACAACGTAATCCGGGCATTTGCTAAACTCGCCGATGAGCGCAACGATGTTTCGCTTCTTATTGTCGGCGAATCTTTTTGGAATACGCTTGATACAAATAAATTCTCAACCAAGATTAAAAAAAGTTTGTTCGCCGCGGTTAAAAGAATTCTTTTGAAAAAGAAAGAAGATGAAAGCGATTACCGTCCTCTCGAATTGGTAAACAAGATGAATCTTGGCGATAAAGTTGTTGCAATTAACCGTTATGTTCCAAACGAAGAAGTCCACAAATATTTTCAAGTGGCTGATTGCAATGTTTTGTTTTATCTCGTTGCAACACCTTCGGGCGTTGAATCAACAGCTTATAATTTTTCCGTGCCAAGCGTAGCAACACGTATAGGACATTTTTCGGAAAGCATCTTTGAAGGATACAATGGTTACCTTGCGGAACCAAATGATATTGATTCGATGTATCTTGCAATGAAAAAATTTGTTGAGCATCCGATACCAAAAGAAAATATAACTGCAACTGCAAAAAATCTAAGCTGGAACAATTACGTTAAAGTTATTTTGAATAGATAATATTTGATCAAATAAAAACACTTTTGTCATTCCGGAGAACTTGAATGCCGATTTAATCCAAAGATATCGGCGCGAGCAAGAAAAAGCATTTATCTGCTTTTTCTTGCACTCAAGAATGACACACAGGAGAACAAATGTCAAAACAAACAAAGAAAGTTTCAACGGCACAGAAGAAATCTACAGAATCAAATTTTTCGTTCGGTAAATTCATTCCGGAAAAATTTCAAACACCGGCGTTATTACTCATAATCTTTATTCTAATCCTAATTTATTTTTCACCAATCATGTTTGGCAATAAGACTACAGACTCCGGAGATTTAATGCAAGTCAAGAGTCTGCGTGAATATGCCAATAAAGACCGAGATGGTGTTTCCCTCTGGAACCCTTACATATTTTGCGGATTGCCCGCAGTTGCAACTTCGATGTCGTTACGCTGGTACGATTTGACTTCTGTCGCATATTCATATGTGTCAAAAATTTATTCCGCCGGTTTTAAAGATTATAATGCGATCTATACTTTCAGTTTTGTTCTGCTCGCATTTACTTCTTTTTTCTTTATGAGGCGTTTCGGCGCTAGCCGTGGAGTAAGTTTTATTGTATCGGTGGCAACAATTTTCAGCACCGGCATACTTCTTTTGTTTTACATTGGACATATAACCAAGCTGATGACACTTGCGCTCATTCCGTTTATACTGATGATGCTTTTTAAATTTCAGAAAGAGATTAAACTGCTCGATCTATTTTTGTTCGCTCTGGGTTTACATCTATTAGTGTTAAGCGCTCACGTTCAAATAGTTTTTTATTTAGCGCTTGTAGCGTTAATCTACTTCATCTATTTCTTCATCCGTTCTTTTATTGAAAAAAATAAATTCTTACAAAAGCAGCTGCTGAAATCACTGGGAATTATGGCGGCGGTAGGATTGATTGCGGTTTTGATGTCATTTGATACATACGCCCAACTTTATGAGTACAAACCTTACTCAACACGCGGAACAAAAAGTATAAGCGAGTTGCAAAATCCAGCAGAGCCGGCTCAGAGTAATTCATACGAATACGCAACCAGTTACTCTTTCTCCCCGGGCGAGATTATGACTTTCTTAGTGCCCTCATTTTACGGTTTCGGAAATTCAACTTATAACGGTCCGCTCTCGCAAAATCAAGATGTACTTGTGAAAACTTATTTCGGACCAATGACAAGTGTTGACGTGCCAATGTATATGGGAATTATAATTTTTGCTTTGGCTCTCTTTGCTTTGTTCACACGCTGGAAAGAACCGGTTATACAGTTCTTCGGAATTTTGGTTGTGTTTTTCCTACTGATATCGTTCGGAAAAAATTTACCTCTAATTTATAATCTGATGTATTACTATTTCCCGATGTTCGAAAATTTCCGGGTACCATCTATGATTCTTCACATTTTGCAGATTATTTTCCCTATCCTAGCAGGTTTTGGGTTAATGAAAATTATTTCTCTGCGCGAAGAAAGAAATGTTACTATTGAAAAAATATTCCGATATGCGGCAATCAGCTTTGCTTCATTCTTTATACTCTCTTTAATTGTCCACAGCAGTTTGGCGGACTGGTTCAAAGGACGCATCAGCGATTTCGTTTCAACTCTGGGACAGGATCAGCAAGCACAGCAGCAAGGTCAAATGTTCAATGCGCTTTCCGATTATTTGACCGGCATGTTTACCGGAGACTTAATGATTGCGCTCGCTCTTTTAGCTTTACTCTTTGGCTTGAGTTACACATATATCACTTCAAAAATAAGTAAAGAGTTTTTGATCGTCGGCTTAGCTGTTCTGGTTTTGTTTGACCTTTTCAGAATTGGAAACCGCGGCGCAACATATACCAACGCAGAAGAAGTTAACCAACAATTTGCCGAACCGGAATATATTTCTGTCATAAAGCAGCAACACGATAAAGATCCGTTTAGATTATTGAATATGAAAAGAAGCGGAATGGGAAGTATTTATTACAATGCTAATTTCAATGTTTATTTTTTGGAAGAAGATTTTTCCGGCTACTCGGCTGTTAAGCCAAGAAGCTATCAAGATTTTATGGATATAGTCGGACCGGCAAACTTTACATTATGGCGAATGCTTGGTGT
This sequence comes from Bacteroidota bacterium, assembly GCA_021812745.1. The sequence goes on from JAKAMS010000158.1 coordinate 4,685, forward strand.
AAAATATGTCGTTACAGATAAACCGTTTCCGTTTGAATATTTTTCACAAGTCTCGATGTCGCCGGATTCCGCCACATTTGTTAATCGAAACGAAAAAGCTCTTCCCCGTATCTATTTTGTAGATAATGTAGAAGAGAAACCTTCGATGGATATTTTAAATGCCGTTAAGAATAATTCATTTGATCCGAAAAAACTTGCTTTCGTGGATAAACTTGATTTCAAATTTGATAAAGCCGATTCTACCAACACTTCCGCAATTACTTTATACAAAGACGAACATGTTGTTGCAGATGTAAATGCAGGAGGAAATAATTTTCTTTTCTTCGGAACAACATTTCTTCCCGGATGGAAAGCTCTCGTTGACGGAACACCAACAGCTATTCACAAAACCAATCATGGATTTCAAGGAATTGTCGTTCCAAAAGGAAAACATAAAGTTGAATTTATTTATGAACCCGGTTCTTTTGTTACCGGAAAATATTTATCTCTTTTTCTCAACTTATTTTTATTCGGAGGATTGGCATTCGCATTTTACATTTCCAGAAGAAAGAATAGCGTGGAAAATTTATAAATGCTCTCACGAATAAAAAGTACGGTTCGCGATACTTTAGTTTACAGTTTAAGCAACATTGCGCCCAAGATTGTAGGTGTTGTACTTCTTCCGCTTTACACAGCGAAACTTACACTTGTCGAATTTGGCAATTTGGATTTGCTTACCGTTACAGTAACCATACTTGTTGAAATTTTAATACTTGGGCAGGCAACCTCGATTATTCTTTTCAACAATTCGGCTGATTACAAAGACAAAAAGAAGTCCGCACTTTTTACAATAACAACTTTTATTTTGATGATTTGCGCTCTATTTGTGTTATTCGCAGAAGCAGTCATTTCTTTTTTCCCGAATATTTTTATTAACACACAGATTCAAGCATCGTATCTTCGAATAATCTCTTATACCGCTCTTCTAACAGTATTGAACAATCTGTTCTTTGCAAAATTACGCGCCGATGAGCAATCTGTTTTTTATTCTATCGTGAGTGTAACCAGAGTTTTGCTGATGACCGGACTTACAATTTATTATTTAGCATGGCTTAATAAAGGGGTCTGGGGAGTATTATTTGCGGCAACACTTTCAGAATTTTTTACACTTATAATTTTACTTGCGAAAGTAATTCCTCAGATGAAGGTAAAATTCGAATCACAAATTCTTAAGAGTGCACTTAAATTTGGAATTCCGCTTCTTTTTGCCTCGATCGGTTTTCTATTATTAAATTTGAGCGACCGCTATATCATTAAGTTTTTGCTGGGCTCTGCCTCTCTTGCGCCTTACAGCTTAGCTTATAAAGTAGCCGGTGTGCTCAATATGTTTTTTATACTTCCTTTTACTTTAGGATTAATGCCGGTCGCTTATAAATATTTTGGAAGTTCTGATGATAAACGTTTCTTTTCAAAACTGATGACTTATTCTGCTTTCTTTTTTATATGGG
>JAKAMS010000159.1 GCA_021812745.1 Bacteroidota bacterium
TATGGTAGATTGAAAAGCGGCAAGCAAGTTTGCATTGACTGCGCTGCTAAATAAAAGTTCTTTAATAGATTGAAAACAACGGAGCGGCAAGGCGCCGCTCCACGTAAATAAACAATGTATAAATTATGCATATAACGGATTTGCGTGAACAAATCCCGCATAATCTATACTCCAAAATAACCAAATAAAAGGAGTAATAAAATGAAGAAGTTATTATTCACCTTGCTAAGCGTTATGATGTTAGTTGGTATTTCAAACGCACAATCATTAAAAAGTTCAAACATCTTGAGCTTGGGAACTCAATTGAATTTTCCAATGAGCGATTTCTCTAATGTAGCAAGCACGGGCTGGGGAGTTACCGGACAGTATGAATTTCATCTTGGCGGCGCTTGGAACGGAACATTAACAAGCGGTTACTTAGGATTTGCAGAAAGCAATGGTTACAGTTATTCGGCTGTTCCATTAGTTGTTGGAACCAAACTTTACTTTGTAAGCGGCTGGTATGGAATGGTTGAAACCGGTTTACATTTTTACAGCTTTACAGGACCACAAAATATTTCCGATTCAAAAACCGAATGGGGTTTCAGCGTAGGAACCGGTTACGCAATTCCTTTAAGCGAAAATGTTGGGCTTGATCTTTCAACAAAATACCAATACAACGGAGATAATCTGAGTTATTGGAATACATACGTAAGCGTAATGTTTGGACTATAATTTACAAAATATAAAAACAGGAGCGGCTGCATGCCGCTCCACTATTAAATAAAAAAGGAGTTCTAAAATGTTGAATGGAATGAAATCCCGCTTTGCGGGTAAAAAATTATTTATTCTTTCTTTCATAATCGGGTTGATGGCAACAACAATTTTTGCGCAATCATCATTTGATAAAGAAGCTTCCGGCTTTCATAAAAAAGCGGTGATGGTATGCGGAACAATGAAAGCGGCAAATCCAACCGAACAGCAAGTGTCAAATGTTATATCAGCAGCCGCTACCGAGTTGGAATCTTTAACACAAAAATTTAAAAATAATCCACCGGCTGAATATAAGAACGATCCATTATGGGCAAGTTATTTTGACGACTTTGCCGATAACCTATCGCTTGTAAAAACATTAGCCGCTCAAAAGGATTATAAAATAGCCGCAAAATATTGCAGCACATTCTGCCAAATATTTGGAAGGATACACAGAAACAACGGAACAGTTGATTTAACCGACATGCTTTTTGTCCTTAACATGCAAATGAAATTAACTACCGATATGGCAAACGCCGGCAATATGAAACTTGCAAAGGAAAACGGCGTAATGATAAAAAAGATGCTAGAACAAACTACCGAAAAAGTAAAACACACTGAAAACTTTGAACCACAGTTCGCATCAATAAATAAAACAGCAACTGAGTGGATAAAAGCGATTGAAAGCAGTGACGCTAAAGCAGCAAATAATTTATACGCAACTTTCTCGGCGGAATTTCCAAAACCATTTATCGCTTCCATGTAAGAAAAATTTTAATTAAAGGAGGCAGCAATGCTAAAAAAAATAACAATTCTTCTTTTCATCCCGCTGATGTTGTTTGGTCAGGAAGTAAAGAATATAGGAGCGCTCTTCGATTCATTAAAAACGCATCCGCAAAGTATGAGCGATGAAATTAATTTAGAGCAAGCCGATGCGGGAAAGAGTATGGCTCATAGTTATCTTTTTCCCAACATAGACATATTTGGAAGATATGACTATTACTCTAAAGCGACGGGAATACTGCCATTGCCGCCAAATGAAATGTTCACATTAATAAAAGACCCGTCGCTGACGCAGCCGTTCAGTCAAAATGTTTATCGAATCGGAGCCGCCGTTTCGATGCCGATTTTTGTGAAATCAATATTTACGATGGCATCAAAAACTTCGATGATGTATAAATCAGCCGAAGACAAAAAATATATTAATCTGTTGAAGAATGAAGCGATGATTGTGAGCTTGAACTCCAACTTAGCTTATATAGACGCGTTGGGAACGGCTCTGGAACAAAAGAAAAATTCTTTATTGAAGACAAAAGAGTTTGTAACAATCAAAGTAAATAACGGACGCGCTCCGGAATCAGCTTTGCTAAAAATAAATAACGGCGTTAATGAAGTGGGCGTAATGAAAAATGATCTTTCGCTGCAACGCGAAGAAGTCCTTGCCGGAATTAGAACATTAACGGGAGTATCATTAAAAAATTTTCTAGCGATGACGCAAACCGGAAATTATCATGATGGAGAAATAAAAGCGCTCGATCCATTAAAAGAAAAATTGGAAGCCGATAGGTTAGGTCACCGCGCAGAAGTAGAAAAATTATTTCCTATGCTTGCTCTGCAAGGAAATTTTAACAGAGGATTTGCAACCGCTTATAATAACAATAAGGACATTGCCGAAAATTATTACACAATCGGTTTGGTGTTAAAAATCCCTTTGCTTGCAATGGATCAATACGCACAAATAAGCAGAAGCGCTGTGGAAGTTAAAGCATCCCAAAATGAATTTGATAAAATGAGTCTTGAACTTTCTTCACAAGCCGAGCAACTGCAAAGAAGTCTTCCGTTAATTGAAAGCTCGATAGAACTTTACAAAAGCAGCATCAAAGACAAAGAAGAATTATTGAAGATAGCAAAGGTAAGTTATCAATCGGATCAAATGACGATGGAAGATTACTTGAAATACGAAGACGATCTTGTTCTTGAAAAATCAAAATTATTTAAAGCGCAGGCGCAAAAGTGGCAGACGCTAGTTAAGCTTGCCGTTATTTATGGAAACAGCATAGAGGAGATAGTAAAATGATAAACTTATTTCATAGACTGGCAGCAATATCCAAGGGGATAAAAATTGGAATCGGGATTTCGATTTTAATAATAATTGCCGCAATCTTTGTCTTAGTGAGAGCAAAGAAAGCAGAGGAAGCATTGCCTTCCGCAAAGACATATGCCATTACCGTGTCAACAATTAAAGCTCAGCAGCAACAAGTTAAACTAACACTGCCTTATTTAGCGCAAACGCAAAACGACATGGATGTAAATCTTGCCTCGAAGATAGCGGCGCGTGTTGAGTATGTAAAAAACAGCGGTTCGTTTGTTAGAAAGGGAGAAATAATTGCCCGACTTGATGCAACCACAATTGAAGCAAACAAATCAAGCGTTCAATCTCAACTATTAGCCGCAAAGACTGCGCTTAAAAATTTAGAAGCCACACACAAAAGAACTTTAGAACTTTTAGCGGTGAAGGGCGCTTCGATAGAGCAATCTGAAATGGAAGAAAGCCAGCTAGCGGAACTAAGAGCCAAAGTTGAAGCATCAACACAAAATTTGAATGACGCTACAAATAATCTTTCTTACGCAATTATAAAATCTCCGGTTGACGGACAGATTTCAAGAAATATAGTTAACGCAGGAGACATGATAATGCCGGGGCAACCAGTAGCAACTTTAAGCGCGAACAGCGATTTTTATTTGATGCTATACGTTCCAGCCGATATACAAGTTTACAGCGTCAATGTTGGAGATAAAAATTATAAAGCAATTCCTTTGAATACAACGCTAAACGGATTATCGGCTTACAAAGTAAATGTTGAAGCTCATGGAATGACAACGGGCGAACGCGTTGAAGTTAATGTTGAAGTTTATAACGGCAACGCAATTAAAATTCCGGTTGACGCGATTCTGAATAGAGACGGTATGAGTTATGTTTTTGTAAAGGAGAATGACAAAGCGGTCGCGACAAAAATAAATATTATTCAAACAGGCGAGGACGGAGTTGTAATCGGAAACAATGAACTATCGGGTAAAGAACTTGTTGTTGCCAAGCAGGATATTCTTCTTACACTTCTTAGCGGTGCAAGAATTAAAACAGAGGAGAGATAACCATGTTTGAATATTTCTATAAACGTCCGCATCTCCTTTACTCGTTGATTGCCGGATTTTTTGTATTAGGAATTATCGCGCTTATCACTCTTCCGAAAAATCTTTTCCCGGATTCAACTCCTCCGCAGGTAATGGTGATAACAAAAGTTCCCGGCGCAACAGCACAGGTTGCAGCAAATACAGTTTCAAAACCAATTGAGCAGGAAATTGCGCGGTTAGGATTGGTAACGGATATCAGTTCAATAAACGTAGCAAACTTTTCAATTGTGAAAGCGGAATTCAGTTATGAAAAAAGTTTGAACGCCGCGGCGGTTGATGTTGCAAACGCTCTTTCAATTGCTAAAGGAGTTTTACCGGCAGACGCGAACCCCGCAATTTATACTGCCGGAGATTTTGTTCTTCCCGTTGATGTTATTTCATTATCGCCGAAGAATAACAGCATTGATCTTGGAGATATTAGAAAAATTGCTGACAGCTACTTGAAGCCGTATTTGTTGAGCAATCCGGATATCGGCAACGTTGAAGTATTCGGCGGATATGAAAGCTCGATTAATGTTGAGGTTGATCCGTTCAAAGCAAAAAAATATAACGCTGATTTTGATAAGATTGCCAAAGCGCTGCAAACATTAAACCGCGATATGCCGGTTGGATTTGTGAAAGGCGAAAACAGTTTTTACACAATTACTTTTTACGGAGAGAAAGATGAAATTGAACGGCTGAAACAAATTACAGTTATGCCAAATGTAAGATTGGGCGATGTTGCAAGCGTAAGCTGGAGCTACGCAAAACGAACAAGCGGTTATATCGGCAACGGTAAACCGGCAATAGCATTGGCTATTCAACGCGCTCCGGGCGGAAGCGTGCTTAGCGTAAGTAAAGCAGCACGCGAGGAGATGACAAAGCTCGAAGCAAAATATCCCAACATAAATTTTGATATTTCCGATACGCAGCGGGACTTGATTGAACTTTCCAACGATAATATGCTCGTCGCTTTGCGTGACGCAATTTTTTACACTCTTCTAATTATACTTTTCTTTCTTGGAAATTTTAGAGCAATCGTTGCGGCGGCGTTATCTATTCCGATGGTATTCTTTTCTACAATGGCGGTAATCTGGCTTACGGGAGGAAGTCTAAACATTGTAATCTATACCGCAATAATTCTAGCGTTAGGAATGCTTACCGACGATGCCGTAGTTGTGCTGGAAAATATCGAGCGGCATCTTAACGAGCTGAAAGAAGATTTGCAAACGGCAATTCATAAAGGAACTAAAGAAGTTATCGGTCCAATCTGGTCCGGAACGATGGCAACGATAGCGATAGTATTCCCTTTAATGTTTGTCGGCGGATTTCCGCAGAAAATATTTCAGCCGCTTATAATGACTTTAATTATAGCTCTCTTGATTTCGTTTTTCTTGGCAATCACATTTATTCCAAAACTTTCGGAGTCGTTATACAAAAATGGAACCGGCAAAACAAAATTTGAGCTTTGGTTCAACAAGATATATAGCAAATCGTTTGGAAGAATGGTAGAACCGTATGTGAATGTAATTAAATTTTCAAACGGCAAAAACAGAGTATGGAGGCGCATAGCTCTTACCTTGGGCGTGGTAATTCTTCTTGCCTTAAGTATGAAAACAATTATGCCTACGATAGGAAGAGACGCGATGCCGCCGATGGATACCGGCATTATTAAAGCGCAGGTAATGTTCAGTTCAAACGCAACAGTGAACTATGCTGAAAATAAAATTGAACCTTTCGTGAAGTGGCTTCACGAGCAGCCGTGGGTAACAAAAAGCTCGGTTGCATTTGGAAATGAATTGGGAGTTCTAAGTTTAGGAAGCGGCAACTTACCGGCAGAAGCAACAATTACAATTTATTGCGTGAACCGGTTTGATAGAAAAATGAATATGTGGCAGATCGAAGATATTATACGCGATAAACTTTCTCATTTAGAAGGCATCAAAAAAAATGATGTCTATGATTTCGGGGCAACGGCACTTTCTACAATAAAGGCAACACTTGATGTTAGAATTAAATCTCCGACAGTGGACGGACTCGCAGAAAAATCTCACGAAGTTAAAGATGCTTTAAAAGATATTAAAGGATTGACTTCGTTATCAACAAGCTGGGATAAAGATTTTAGCGAGATAGTTTTGAACATTGATGAGAACAAAGCTTTGAGTTACGGAATAACTCCTTACGAAATTGCGATGCAAATTCCGGTGAGGGGTCAAACGGTTGGTCTCAACGCAGATCTTCAATCTTTGAACACGCAAATAGTTCG
>JAKAMS010000160.1 GCA_021812745.1 Bacteroidota bacterium
CGCCGCCGGTTAATACAACTCCGGCTTTAATTTTATTTTTGAATCCCGTGTGGCGAAGTTCATTATCAATTATTGAAAACAACTCTTTCATTCTTACACTAATGATCTGAGTAAGAAGTGATAACGGAATTTTTACATTTCCTCTGCCGCCAACACCTTTAATGAAAATATCTTCGTCTCTTACAATTGCATGTTCCGTTGCATAGCCGTGTTCTTTTTTTAACTTCTCCGCATCGGCAGTTACTATACCAAGTGTTTCTCGTATATCATTCGTAACCTGATTGCCTGCAACACCAACTACTTTTGTATGTTTGATTGATCTGCGGTGAAAGATTGCAATGTCTGTTGTTCCGCCGCCTATGTCTATCAAAAGCACGCCTAAATCTTTTTCATTGTCTTCAAGAACAGCAAAACTTGATGCTATTGGCTGAAGAACGTAATCCTTAACAATATATCCTGCGCGTTCAACAGATTTTTTTATGTTTTGAATTGCCGGTATGGAAGCCAACACAACATGATTAACCGCTTCAAGACGGGAGCCGCACATTCCAATCGGGTCTTCAATTCCGCCTTGATGATCAACAGAATATTCTTCCGGTATGATATGAAGTATTTGGCGGTCTGAAGGAATTCTAATTGTTTGAACATCTGCGCGCAGTCTGTCTAAATCCTGCTGACTGATTTCTTTTTCCGGATTGCTGATTGTAACATAATTTCTATGACGCAGACTTGTGATATGTTCACCTGCAACACCAACATTAACTTCCTTAACTTGAAGCCCTGCTCTATTCAAAGCTATGCCCATTGCTTCTGTTATTGCTTCTGCGGTTTTAGAAATATTTGCAACTAAGCCGCGGTTCAATCCTTCGGAAGGCGCTACGCCAAATCCAAGAATGTTTAGATTATTATCAACTTGTTCGGCAATTACTGCACAAACTTTTGTAGTGCCAAGATCTAACCCGGCTATAACATTTTTTTTCATGATTTCTTATGCCCCTCGTCTAAATTCTGAACTAACCCGTTAGTCGAGTCTATTATGCCGAGATATACATGCCCGCTGTATCGTAAATCCACATATTCCATGTAATTATTTATTTCTTTTCCCTTCAGATGCAGCCAGAGATTGTTAAAGTAGATTACTTTTTTAATCTCGTTACCCCGCCCGATTTTGATTGGATAATCTGCCGAGGAGAGATAAAACATAATATCACCGCCGTTCTGCAGATCAATTGACGAAAAATCTTTTTCCAATTCCGGATTCAGCAGCCGAACAGTTGAAATAATTTTTGCTGCTGTAACTACATCTAAATTCTTTTTCATTGATGAGAGAACCTTAAAACCATTGCCCGTAAAAACATTTGAGATTACCGGGTAATCTATTTTTTTTGTCTCCGGAAGCATCGGCAACAATTGTAAATTTTCTGTTAGAATGTACTGACGGCTGCTGTCTAATACTATTGAATCGAAAACTTTTTCCGTAATTCTGATTGAAGCTTGTCCGCTGCCTTCATATCTGACATCCGCATTTTCAACGTAAGGATGTTTTTCAATTCTGTCTTTTATGAATTGAAGCGTCAGATTTCCATAACTATTTTTATCAAGCAAGTTGGCAAAACTCAGATATTGTTCTTTTGAAAGATGAGCATTCCCTTCCAGCGAAATAGAACTGATCTTGTTTTCAGAACCGGGTTTCAGCCCGATTGACAAGTAGATCATCACACCAATCACTAAGATCAAAAAAGTAACGCTTAATATTTTTGCCAATTTAGTCATCAATTATTTTTTCTTTGTTTTCAAAAATTCAGCAAATTTTTCACCGTACTTCCATATATCACCGGCACCGAGTGTAATAATTATATCTCCCTTTTGATAAATTTTTTGCAGCAGTTCCGGTATTTTAGTTTTGTCCGGTTCGTAATAAACATTCTTATGTCCGAACTGCTTTGCAGTATTTGAAATCAATTCGCCTGTAATTCCTTCAACCGGTTTTTCGCGTGCGGGATAAACATCCGTGCAGATAAAAATATCAGAATTCAAAAACGATCTGCCGAACTCAGCGTAAAAATCTTTTGTGCGTGAGAATAGATGCGGCTGAAATACAGCGACTAATCTTCTGTTCCATCCTCTGCGAATTCCATCAAGCGTAACATTTATTTCTGTCGGATGATGACCGTAATCGTCAATCACCATTACATCATTATCATATTTGGTTTCAAAGCGGCGGTACACACCAGTAAATTTTTCAAGCGCTTGTTTAATTACATTAAACTCAACGCCCATCTCTTTAGCAATTGTAACAGCTACAAGAGAGTTTTTAATGTTATGTATTCCCGGAATATTGATCCGGATTTTCCCAAGATCCTTACCGAGATAAATCACATTGAACTCAGAATGTTTTTCCGAATGCGTAATATTTGCCGCGCGTATATCTGCTTGGGGCGTAATTCCGTATGTAAAAATTTTCTTATTGATCTGCGGGATAATATCTTGAAGAGCCGGTTCATCCAGACACAAGACAACAAAACCGAAGAAAGGAACTTTGTTCGCAAATTCAACGAATGCTGTTTTTATATCAGCCAGATCTTTATATGTATCTAGGTGTTCGCGTTCAAGAGTTGTTAAAGCTGCAATCACAGGTGTCAATTTCAGAAATGTTCTGTCAAACTCATCGGCTTCAACAACTATATAATCACTTTTGCCAAGCCGTGCATTCGTTCCGCCGAGTCCGCTTAATTTTCCGCCAACAATAATTGTAGGGTCAATTCCGGCTTCTGTTAAAACCAAACCGACCATCGAAGTCGTTGTTGTTTTTCCATGAGTACCGGCAATTCCAATTCCATATTTCATTCTCATACATTCGGCGAGCATTTCGGAACGTTTTATCACCGGAATTTTTCTTGCTACTGCTTCTTTCACTTCAGGATTCTCTAGAACAACTGCCGATGAATAAACTAAAACATCCGCATCTTTCAAATTTTCCGGTGAATGTCCTTCATAAATTTTAATTCCAAGACTTTCTAGGCGGTCTGTAACTTCAGACTTTGCAAGGTCTGAACCAGAAATATGAAATCCTTGACTAAGCAAAATTTCTGCTATGCCGCTCATACCAATTCCGCCAATTCCAACAAAGTGAATATTTTTAATTGTGTTCATCATCATGGCTGTATCTCTAAATTTTTTCCGCTAAGCTAATTGCATTTTCTGCTATTGTTCTTGCGGCAAGCGGTTTTGCAAAAGCCGAAATATTTTTTTTCATAATTTCATGACGCGATACGTTTAGTACCATTTCATTTATAACCGGTAGTAACTCATCTGTTAAATTTTTGTCTTCTATAAGTTCAGCTGCATTCGCAACTTTTAAAGCTTTAGCGTTTTTGTATTGATGATTCGCCGCAACATTTTCCGATGGAACAAAAATTACAGGCAATGCCAAAAAAGCTACTTCAGCAATTGTTGTTGCGCCGGAACGGGCAAGAACAACATCACATGCGGAATAAGCAGTTGACATATCGCTAATGAACGGAAATATTTTCACGGATTTATTTTCAAGGTTTTTATAATGCATATAATAAAATTGTCCGGTCTGCCAAATTATTTGAATTCCGCTTTCGACCATCTTTTCTAAGTTTGCAGCAACCGCTTGATTAATTGAACTTGCGCCGCCGCTTCCGCCTATCACTAATAAAACTTTTTTTAACGGATCAAGTCCAAAACTTTTTACCGCTTCTGCTTTATCTCCAAGTTTTAGATTAATTCTTATCGGGTTGCCGCTTAATTTTAATTTCGATTCATCTCTGAAATATTTTTTCGATTCCTCAAACGTTATATGAATTTCGTGAGCTTTTTTTTCAAGCATTCTATTTGTAACGCCGGGATAACTGTTCTGCTCAAGTAAAATCACTTTTGCGCCGATTACCGATGCCGACCAAATAACCGGTCCGGACACATAAGCGCCGCTGCCAACGGCAACGCGCGGCTTGAAACTGAAATTGATTAACAGAGATTGAATCATCGAGACAAAGAGTTTAAATGGAAACAGTAAATTGCTCAAAGTTAATTTTCTTGAAAAACCGCTAACCCAAATTGCCTTGAAATTAAAACCATATTCAGGAACAACTCTTTCCTCAATTTTATTTTTCGCGCCGACAAACAAAATTTCGGATTCCGGTTTCAACAGACGGATTTGTTGAGCAACCGCAAGCGCGGGATACAAATGTCCTCCCGTTCCGCCGCCGGCAAAAACAAACCGATATGGAGTTTTATTCTTCATCATACCTGAGCAATTTTTAATTCTGTTGTTTTAACCGTTTGCCTTCCAACGTTTACTATAATTCCAATTGATACTGCAAAAAGTATAATTGATGTACCGCCAAAACTTATGAACGGCAGTGTAATTCCTGTTGTGGGAATTAATCCCGTTACAACACAAGCATTGATAAAAGCGCTAACGATAATATTGAAACCAAGACCCAGTACTAGTAACTGTCCGAATTTATCTTGCGCTTTTTTCGCAATCACCAGACAAGTAAAAAATAAGAGCAAGAATAAAACAAGGATTGTTACAGTTCCGATAAAGCCCAATTCTTCTCCTAGAATTGAGAAGATAAAATCGCCGTAAGATTCGGGAAGGAAGAGATCGCTCTGTCTGCTATGTCCAAGCCCGATTCCAAGAATTCCTCCGCTTCCAAGCGCAATCTTTGCCTGCTTAACTTGAATATTAATGTCGCCGCCGTTAATCAAACTTTGAATGAACGTGATTACTCTTTCGCGTGAATGCTTGAATATCATTATTACAAGGCCTACAACTGCCATTGATGGAACTACAACAGCGGCAATGTGCTTAACGCGCGCTCCCGCGGCAAAGATAATTGCAAATGAAGTCATCGCTATTATCAAGCTTGTACTCACGTTCGGCTGAATAAGTACAAGTCCGCTTACAATTGCTATAGATATCAGCGGGAAGACAAAACCTTTTTTGAAATCAAAAAGATCATCGCCCATTTTTTCCAGCATGTATGCCAGATGCATAATCAAAATTACTTTTGCCGCTTCAGACGGCTGGAACTGGAAGAATCCAAGATCTATCCAGCGGGAAGCACCTTTAACTTTAGGCGCAAATAAAAATGTTAGCACAAGAACAGTAATAATCAAAAACAAAAGTTTTTTTGTGTGCGCCCTATATTTATCGTAAGGAATGTATGCGCAAATTATCATTGCAATAAATGCGGCAACTACTTTCCACAAATGACTTTTAAATAAAAAGTAGAGACTGTTAAATTTTGATAAACTGTATGTTCCGCTTGCGGTTAAAACCAAAATGGCACCGAGAGCTATCATACCAACAACCAGAACTATCAATATTTTTACAAGCGTATTCATTAGACCAATTTGTTTACAATGTTCTTAAAAACTTTTCCGCGGTGTTCATAGTTATCAAACATGTCAAAACTTGCGCATGCCGGCGAAAGAAGCAGAACAGAACCTTCAACAGCTTCTCTTCTTGCGCCTTCCAATACGTCTTCGAGTGAATCTTTCTTTTCCGTTTCAACTATTGGATGGAAATAGTCATAAACTTTTTGCGCTGAAACACCGATTGCATAAATTTTCCTAACATGTTTTAGGACTAAATCCCGGATATCATCGTAGTTGTTGCCTTTATCTTTTCCGCCAAGAATTAAGTAGATCGGTTTTGAAAAACTTTTAAGGGCGACAATAACAGAATCAACATTCGTAGCTTTTGAATCGTTATAATATTCAACACCGTTAAGTTCGCGTACAAATTCTATTCTGTGCTCAACACCTTTGAACGAAGAGAAAGCACTTCTGATTTTATCATTCGGAACATTCAATAATTTTGCAACCGCTAATACAGCAAGAGCATTTGCTATGTTGTGTTCACCTTTGATAAAAAGGTCGGAAGCCGAACAAACTTCTGTAACTTTTCCGGAGAAGGAAAAGAAGATCTTGCCTTCCTTATAAAAAGCGCCGGCTGGAATTTCGCTTTTCAAAGAGAAGGCAAGTTTCTGAACTTTATGATTATCTAATTTTATTTTGATAATTGGATCATCTTCATTGAAAATGAAAAAATCATCTTCATTTTGATTTTTTGCTACTAACATTTTAGCGGCAATGTATTCATCATAATTATT
>JAKAMS010000001.1 GCA_021812745.1 Bacteroidota bacterium
CTTTTCTTGATTCAAGCACGCCGCCTCTGCCAGCAAGAGAAGTAGCTTTGAATAAAGGATTAGAACCTGAATAATCATCAAACATTTTATAAGCTTCGTCGTTATTGCCGAGCATCGAATAAGCGTTAGCTAGATAAATTTTTGCGGTTTCACCATTTTCGGTACTGCCATACTCATCAACAATTTTTTTCAAACCCATTGTGTTTGAAGAGGGCTGCCCATCAATTGCATCTTTGAATGCACCCGAATCGTAAAGCGGAATAACTTTTGCTAAAAGACCGGCTGCAACTTTATTGTCGCTGGCTCTTTTATTCATAAAAAGAGTAACCGCAACAACTACCAAAGCTACTGCAGCAACACCGATTAATATTTTGGCCTGGTTTTCAAGAAAAAAGTTTTTAACATTATAATAACTTGTAACAAGTCTGTCTTCTTTCATTTGTTTTTTGGTGATCTTTTTTCTTCTCTCTAACACTTTTAACCTCGTTTGTTGGTATATCTAAAAATTCGGGGCGAAATCTAAGAAAAATTATAGACCAATTCTAATATGATTTGAAAAAATCCAGGCATTTTGGTTTAAGTAGACTTCTGCACGGTAAATGCCCTTTTCCTTAACCAAAAACTGAAGAATTGAACTATTTGACGAAAAAATCTCTTCTCCGTTTTTAATGATTTTGATCTTAACATTCTCTTTAGGAGATACAATTTGCAATTTCAGATCGTTCACCAGCGGGACTGTATCTCCCATTTGGTAAGTATTCTTCCCTTCTTCCGCAAAAAATCTGAATCCTTTTGCATCACCATGATAAGAGTTAGATACAAAACATCTGCCCTCTTCAAGTGATTTATAAATTTTTTTTTTCGCCGAATTGATCTGGTGTGATTCAGTTGATATCTTGAGCTCATCATTTAGAAGCAGGTGTGTTCTAATGGATTTGAATAAGACTTTGTAAGGAAAAACTTCCATTTCAACAAAACCAAAAACATTTACTTTATGAGCATGGGCATCTACGCCGCCAATACCAACTACTTTCCTTTTCAGATTTAATTTGTCCCATAATTCAAGAGTATCGCGCGGCGGAGCCGAGATTGATTTAAGCGGATGTAAAAAATAATTGTATTTATTCTGTTCCGTCAAACCTTCCATCCACTCAGACATATGATTCCAAATTTCAATTCCGGTAAAGTCCTCAGTATTCCATTCGGTCCAAGGATAAGCCGGGTGTTCCTTCATAGAAGATCTTTTTTCGTTGGGATGCGCTATAAAACCGATTCCCCCGGCATCTTTTACTTTACTTACATATTCTTTTGCCGGAATGCGTGTAGAATATGGCTCGTTAATACCGAATGCGAGATAATGATTTTTGTTCTCTTTATCATTTATCTCACAGCCGACAAGTAAAAGCGTTTTACCATACCAGCCCTCGAATCCTTCATTGAGAGCACGCAATGTATTATGATCGGTGAGCAAAATAAAATCAAGCCCGGTTTCGTTTGCGAATTGAGCAATATCTTTTACTTCGCCCGAGCCATCGGAATAAACCGAATGGATATGTAAGGCACCAACGTATTCAAACATTTAAAATCCCGAATTATTCTGGCGGGAGTTAATCCAAATAAATGAATGATATGAACAATTAAGCGTTGTTCACTTCAAACAATGTTGTGTACTGTGTTGACTGCTCTTTGATCATATCGGAAAGCTTTGTCATTAGAATATCAATGCGTTCGTCTGTATTGTCTTCAAAATTTTCATACGATTCTTTACTCTTGAATATATAGATCTCTTCAAAGCTATTAGGTTTATTTTTTTGCTCAAACACAGAATAATTTTCTAAACCATCTGCCTTCACTAAATTCTTTAATTCACGAACTACATCTAAGTATTCTTCCCGTTTTTCCGGAAAAACATTATAACGAATGGAAAAAATGACTTTACTCATTGAACTCCTCGATTATATTATATTGATAATTCTCCATTAAAAATTATTTCTGCAGGACCGGTTAAAGAAAGTTCCTGCACTTTTTGACCCTCAATCTTAAAATCTACCGTTAATTCATCACCGCTTCGCGGATGAATTTTAATAGGCGGATTAAAATTATTTTGTACAAAAGCAATTAAAGCCGCGGCAACAGAACCGGTTCCGCATGCAAGAGTTTCCTCTTCAACGCCGCGTTCATAACTTCTGATATTAATCTCACCGTTATTAAACTGAACAAAATTTACATTCGTTCCTTCTGGTGCAAAATCTTTGTGATAGCGAATTTCCCGTCCAAGTTCAAAAACCGGAAAATCATTAATATCATTATAGAAAGAATTTACTTCCGCCGGATTTTTAAGAACATCATTTATTTTTATTACAATATGCGGTGAACCAGTATGAACATAAGATGCCGGAATGAACTGGTTTGCAGCTTTGATTTTGAAATTTTGTTTCATCTTCTTAGGATGATTAAGAAAAAACTTAATCTTTCCGTTCTCTAATAACTGTCCGGAATATTCAATACCATTCGCAATAAATTTGATTTCATCCTGAGCTAATCTTCCGCTAACATTTCCATACCTAATAGCGCAACGTGCACCATTTGCGCATAAACTTCCGGTAGAACCATCCGCATTAAAATACTTCATCTCGAAAGCATAACCTTCCAAATCCGAGATCAACAGAACGCCATCTGCGCCAATACCAGTACGTCTTTTACACAGTTTAGCAATGACTTCCGATGTTAATTCAAGTTCCGGATTGATTTTTTTATCAAACAAAATAAAATCGTTACCGGCACCGCTCAGTTTTGTGAAGTAAATATGCTTCATTCTGGTTTCAAATTTACGGCATAAATGTCCTTAAAGCAACGAAAATTGGACGCTGGCACGGTTTTTATGTCTGCAAAATTTGGCTTAGACTCACATTATAATCATGGTGGGCAATAATCATTGCTTTCTGATGTGTATATTTGTTTAAGAAAGACTAACGGTAATTTAGTGATGTAACAAGGGAAAATATTGAATGAATTACTATATAATTGACGGCAACAATTTGATCGGTCGGATCAAATCATTACAGCAACTTCAGAAGAAAGATAAACAGGCTAGCCGGGAAAAATTAATTTACATTCTAAATAGACATTTTGCAGGCAAGAAAGTAAAACTTTCACTTCATTTGGATGGACATCCGAATTCCCCTTTATCAATTTCAAAAGGAAAAATAACGTATTCATTTAATCAGCCATCCGATAACTTTATTAGGAAAGAAATTGAGAACTCTTCCAACCCAAGATTAATTATTCTTGTAACTTCGGACCATAGTCTGATGAACTTCGGGAAAGTTTGCGGCTGCAAAGTAATACCGTCCGATGATTTTTACAAAGAAACCGAAAAATCTTTAGAAAGAAATGATGAAGCCGATAAGATCAGCCAGTTAGAAAAAAATAATGATGAGTTTCTAAAACTTTTCCAGAATTAAAAAAAGTATAACTATTCACATACATAGAACAATTTATTTTGTCTCTTAGATATGATTAACTAAATTGCAATATAGAAATAACAGTTAAAGAAACTCCAATAATTTCCTTTGGGGAAGCACCTTAATGTTCTGGATAAGCAAAACCATACATTATCTAAGCAGGTTTAAGCGCCGCACAATATTACTTTTTGCTGTTATAGGTCCCGGTATAATAACAATGGTTGCCGATAATGACGCGGGCGGCATATCAACTTATGCGGTAACCGGTTCAAAGTATGGATTCAATTTGCTTTGGGTATTTTTCATTCTCATACCGATGGCTTATTTTATTCAAGAGATGACGGTTCGTTTGGGCGCAGTAACAAAACGCGGTCATGCTGAAGCAATCTTTGACGGTTTTGGAAAATTTTGGGGATGGTTTTCAATTTTTGATCTTGCTGTTGTTAATTGGCTTACTCTGGTTACAGAGTATATCGGTATGACAGAAGCAATGCTGATGTTTGGTGTTCCTCCGTGGATTACATTTCTATTTGTAACAGCAATTTTGATGATGGTTGTTCTTTCCGGTAAATATTGGACGTTCGAAAAAATTACACTATTGTTTTGCGTTTTCAATCTTGTTTACATACCTGCAGCATTATGGGCAATGGACACGCCTACAGCACCGGGCTGGGGTGCAGTTGCGGGTGGCTTTATCAATCCAAAATTTCCAGGCGGATTAACACAAGACTTAATTTTTATTGTGATGGCAAATATTGGAACTACAATTACTCCATGGCAAATATTTTTTCAACAGAGTGCAGTTGTTGATAAAGGAATGGATGTAAGAGATATTAAGTATGGCAAGATAGACACACTGGCTGGTTCAACATTAACCGGTATTGTCGCAGTTTTTATTATTATCGTTACAGGCGCCGCATTTTATTATCACTCTCCGCAAATAATCATTCAAGACGCAAAACAATCTGCAGATGCTTTGGTTCCTTTGCTTCCACACGGGCAGGGAGATTGGGCTCGGAGATTATTCGCAATCGGTCTTTTCGATGCTGGTTTTCTTGGTGCTTTATGTATCTCGCTTTCAACATCCTGGGCGGTAGGAGAAGTATTTGGCTGGGCACACTCTCTTAATAAAAGCGTAAAGGATGCACCATGGTTTTACGTTGTTTATCTTGGAACCTTAGCAACCGCAGGCGCTATTGTGCTGATTCCAGGCGCACCGCTAATTACAATTACAATGTTCGTTCAGGTTGTAGCAGTTACGTTATTACCCGCGGCGTTAATGTTTCTGATTCTGCTTTTGAATGATGAAAATTTGATGGGCGAATACAAAAACACCAAGACACAAAATATTATCAACTGGGGAATTACAATTTTTGTAGTTCTTATCTCAACACTCTTTGGCTTAACTATCCTATTTCCCGAATTCATTAAGTTAGTGTAGGAGAAAATTTATGGCACAATTAAATAATCATACTATTAAGATGCACGAGTTGCCATCGGGTACAAAAGAATTTAGATTTTTAAATTTTCTCGAGCTTATCAAACTGCCAGTTTGCGCCGGAAAGATCAAAGACAAGATCGGAAAGGTTACAGATATTGTTTTTAAGCTTAGCGAACCATTCCCCGAAGCAATTGGAATTTATATAGAACATGGCTGGGGAAAACCCACAGAATTTGTCCAATGGGATAAAGTAATAAAGATTGAGGATGACGCGATTTTTGTTCAGAAACTTGAAGAAGGAAAAACTTATCCCCCTTTTGTTGATCAGCCCGGATGGATTTTAGTAAATGAGCATTTAATCGGTAGAACAATTCTTGATATGGATGGAAGAAGAATTGAAGTAGTTAATGATGTTCATCTTCTTGAAACAAAAGAAAAAATGATAATCGTTCATGTTGATATTTCATTCAATGGATTCTTGCGAAAGTGGGGTTTCAGAAGAATAAGAGTGATGAAAGATCAGCTTATACCATGGAAATATGTTCAGCCGTTATCGCTCGAAGATGCGGGAAGCAAAGATAAAGTTTCACTTTCCATTACCAGAAATCAAATCAAAGAATTGCCGGCAGAAGACCTTGCAGATGCTCTTGAAGAACTTTCAGGTGAAGAGCAGCAGGCGGTCTTTTCCGCACTTGACTCAGAGACTGCGGCAGAGACATTAATAGAAGCTGAGCCCCGGGCTAAAAGACAACTGATGTCAAATCTCCGCAAGGAAAGAGCACAAAATATTTTATCAGAAATGTCAATTCCTCAGCTTGCTAATTTGTTTTCTGTTCTTCCTAACGACGATGTTATTGAATTAATACAATTGGTTCCGGAAACCGACGCAGAAAAAATCAGCAAGATCCTTTCGGAGAAAGAAGAAACTGCCCGTGTAATGATGACATCTAATTATGTTGCAGTACCAAAAGAAAAAACTGCCGGAGAAATCTTAAAATCATTAAAAGGCATGGATGTTGACCGGAGTAATATATCATACATTTATATAACCGCTCCCGAGGACAACACTCTTCTTGGCGTAGTTGATATAAGAGAACTTGTTATTGCGCCGGATGGGACTTTGCTGGCAGATATAATGGTCTCCCCGGTTGTTACAGCGGAAGAGGAAGATCTTAGAGACGATCTTGAAGAATTATTTGCTAAATATCACTACAGAATGATCCCGATTGTGGACAGACACGATAAACTTCTGGGCGTCATTAAAGATAAAGATATTTTGGCAGGGGCAGATTAAAAAAATTTAAGCAGAGGTTGAAAATGCCGCGAGTAAAAACAACTCCTATGGTAAAGTTTGCCATGATATTTTTAAGATTGTATCTGATTATAATGCTGGTACTGATCGGATTTAAATTTTTCAAAAGTATTTGGTAGTATAATTTTCCCGTAACGATTATCTTTTTTAGGAATTGCGAGTCAAAGTAAAAATTAAGTTCTACAATTATTTTTTGATGTAAGCGTTCAGACCAATTATTACATTTTTACCATCTACAAGGCACTGTGTGGTTGTGTTTCCATGCGTGGTTGCTACCACCAATGTTTTTCCGGACGCACTTGGTGTTGGCTCTTGTAAATCAATGCTGATGATAAGTTTCCCATTTTCTATTTTGGCTTCCATTTTATCGCTCTCCTATTTTTTTAATGAACACTTTCACTCTCTCATGATCAATTGGATTTGACCATATACCATCTTTCTTAAAATAGGATCCGATAATTAGAGCATCGCAATATTCTAAGTATTGAATTACATTTTTGTCAGTTATACCAGAGCCGGCGAGTACCGGAATATTAACATTCTCTTTCACTTCTTTAATTTCATTCAGTGATGGTTCTTTACCTGTTGCGCTTCCAGTTATAATGACTCCATCGCTTAAAAAGAATTCCGCTGCTTTGGCTGTTTCAACAATATCTGTATCAGACGTAATTGAGTGCGAGCTGTGTTTTTTCTTGATGTCTGTAAATATTAATACATTCTCCGCTCCAATTTGTTTTTTGTAGCGCAACAATTCGCCGGCATCTGAATTAAACGTTCCTTCATCGGCAATGTGAGCGAACACAAATCCTTCTGCTCTAATGAAATCCGCTCTGGCAGAATGTGCGGCGGCAACAGCGTTTTTATTTGCGCCCGCAAGAATTTGAATTCCGGTAGGCAGTTCATAATTCTTCTTGATCTCATAAAGTATTATACTCATGAGCGATGTAATTTCCGGTCCAACAATCCGGTTAAGATAAGGTACGTCATGCATATTTTCGATCATCAACGCATTTATACCAAATGAGCGGTAAAGCGATGCTTCCGATTTTGCTTTATCAATAATTGCTTTGACGTTTCCAGAATATTTTGGCGTTCCCGGCAGAGGATCAACATGGATCATACCAATAATTGGTTTGTGAATATTAAATAAGTTCATAGTATTTTATAATTTATTTGACACCTTAATATATAACCTAGACAATTATTTCTCACTAAAATCCTTACTAATAATTAATATGGTGGTTGTGTTGTAAGTTTTTAGAAAGGAAACGTGGCTCAATTATTTTTATTTGATTTGTTGGATTACTAATTGTGAAGAACAATATGATCTATTGGTAATGCATGCAATTGATGAAAGATATTTTTCAATAGACATTAGAAATACTTTTTAGAAAATGCTCTGCCGGAATGACTCTTCAAGTATTTTTCAAAGGAATACGCTTTGTGTTTATCTGAGAATGAAATTGCAGTAGTGAGTCGCCAAGGTTTGTATTTTGATGTATGAGGCGATCCCCCTCGATTATGTTTGTCTAACCGTCATTTAAGATTTGTAGTACAACCGACATAATAATTTTCGTGATAATTAATACTTTCTAATATGTAGATGTAATAAAACATGGTCTAATAGTTTTGAGCCTAATTACTCTTAGACCGAACTTATCAGCTTCATTTTTCGCAAGCTCAAAACGAAGCCAAGTGGAGGTGGCGGGAGTCGAACCCGCGTCCGAAATTATAATCCAATGAACTTCTACACACATAGTCTCTTTTTTAATTTCATCCCGTTAACATCAAGAGACAGATTTTAACAGGACTATTCCGAAATTTAGTTCGCCTCTTCTATCCGGAAGTTCGATTCAGCTATCACGCCAAGCGGCGTTCTTTCAATCCCCGGCGTGAGCGGAACTGAAGAACGGCTGCGTAAATTACGCAGCTAAAGCGTAGTTATATTCGCCTTTTATCTTTTTTACCGTCGTTTAACGTGTCTACGGAGAACACGGTGTGCAATTCAAAGAACAGATAACCCCGTCGAAGCCAATGTCACCCCCGAAAAAAAATTGATAATGGAAAATTTAGAATTGAGAATTAATAAAGAAGAATTATTTTTTCCATTCAATATCAGAATGCTTTGACGAAAAATTTTCAAATCTTGCCAATACAAATAATAGATCAGAAAGACGGTTCAAATATACTTCAATCTGATCATTAATTCCTTCTATTCTTGATAATGCAACGACTTCACGTTCGGCTCTGCGGCAAACAGTTCTTGCATGATGTAAAATTGCAGAAGCTTTTGAACCTCCCGGTAAAATGAAATTTTTTAATGCCGGAAGTTGTGAATCGAATCTATCAATCAATATTTCAAGCCGCGTTACAAACTGTGAATCTATGCGTGGTATAACAAAATTTTTATTTTCTTTTTCAAGCGGTGAAGCTAAATCGGAACCTACTGTAAATAAATCATTCTGTATACCAGAAATTACATCTTTAAGTTCCGAATCAGATAATTCAGCTGCGGCAATACCAAGAACAGCATTCAGTTCGTCAGTAGTACCGTATGCTTGAATTCTCAGATCGTCTTTCCAAACTCTTTTTCCGCCAAAGAGAAATGTCTCTCCTTTATCACCAGTCTTGGTATAAATTTTCATTTTGATTCCGGCAGACCATAAAATTGTAATGCTAACTTTTTTTTATTCGATTCAATTGTATAGTGCTTTCCGTCTTCCAAAGTTTTTTTTCTGATTATAGCTAAACCCTTACGCTCAGGCAATATTCCGGTTTTGGATAAAGTTGTAACCTTGCCTACTTCATTATTAAGTGAATCAAGAATTACAAAAGAATCAGTTGGATTGACTTCATCGTTCAATCCTATTTGCAATAATCTTTTCTGAACTTTGTCATACGTATCAAGTCTTGCTATAACTTCTTGACCGATATAACAGCCCTTAGTAAAACAGACTTCATGAATAAGCTCTACTTCATGCGGATTAGTTTCGTCATTAATTTCGTTGGGGTAAACGGGGATTTTATTTTCAATTCTGAATGCATCGAATGCATCATCACCCGCCACATTAAGATCAAAAACACTTTTAATACTAAAAAGATGTTCTATAAAATCAGCGCTCTTTTCTGAATCTATCAATGTTTTGAAAATCTTAATTCCATTTGCTTCTTGATTAACAAAAATGTAGAGCGTAAAACCGTCAACATCAAACCTTCTCACGCTGGTAAAGTCAAGTGTGTTGATCTCTTTTCCAATCAGAAGTGTTAGAAATGATTCCGACTGTCTCCCAATAAAATCAACAACAACAAAATTACCGGAGACATCTTTGATTTTAATATCTTCCGCGATTATGAATTTATCAATCCAGCTGTAAAGCTGTTTGCTATTCTTCGAATTGCCGATTAGAAGGAAATCATTTTCAAAACTGATAAGTGTAGTACGGTCAATAAATCTTCCCTTTTCATTTAGGAAGAGTGTGTTTTTCTTTTCAAATACTTTAAGATCTTTAACGGTATTTGAAGAAACCCGGTGTAAAAAGTCCAATACATCTTTGCCGCTTAATTGAATCAGCATTGGTTCAGAATTGATTCTGAGACCAATTCCGTTGCGCAGAGAATCGAATTCTTCTCTTGCCGAAGTAAAACTTCGGAACGTAGAATCGTCTTTTACGTTATTAGAAAATTTTTTATTTAAATAATCAGTTATGGATGACACAGTTTGGTTCTCCAGAAACATTCTATCCTTTCTCTTTTATATAACTAATATTTTCTAAACCATCTTGGGTTTCTATCCGATATGTAAAGCTGTCTCTTCACACTCCAATAAAACGGAATCGAATCTAGAACGCGTATTGAATAAAGTGAGTCTTGCAGAGTACTTTTCGAAAATAGAAATTCATAATAATCCGGAAATTTATCATTGTTAATATTTGCAAGCGTTCTTTTTAAGGCAATTCCGTTATAAGTTTCCATAAGATGAGGTGGTTTTCGCCAGCCATCAACCATAAAGAAGTTATAATTTCGATGACCTGAGATAATTCCATCTTCATAATTCATTTCAACGTACTTAATATTTTTTGCGCTCCAATTTTTGATCGAAATTCGATTGAAGCCGCCATGAATTGGAACTTCCGACTCCCAGAGTTTTTCGAACTGTCCATCTTTGCACTCAAATAAAGTCAACCAGAAAAAAGCAGTGCCCAGTTTTGTGCTGTCTAAATTTATATAACTTGATTCATACCCGACTACATTTTGTGTCTCGATGTTGCGTTCGCTAGGTTTTGACTTAGCAATTACAGCAAGAACAAAATTTCCGCCGTCTCTGAAATAAACAACCGCTTCCTTCGGTACATTGAAAGTGTAAGTTCTATCAAACTGAACAAGATAAGTTCCTTTATCATAATTGTTGAGAATAAATTCTTTTAAAGAGATAGTATCGCACTCAAACCGGTTCTTAGTCTGTTCTTTCTGAATATCTAGATTGTAATTTCTAAGCTGTTCATCTTTAGCGCTTGAAGTAGCGGCATCGCCTCCCACTTCCCCCTTTTTGGATGTACATGATATAAGAGCTATCAATCCCAAAAGAGAAACCACTATAAATAATTTATAGAGTTTCATTGTACTATCCTTTTTTGTTTGAAAGACAAATTAGTAACCAATATTACATCTTCGAAAATTCATCCAGAAAATATGCCGAGGCGTAGAGTCCTTTCTCAAAATTCTCTAAAAGAAAATGTTCGTTAGGCGAATGAATATCGTCCGAATCCAGTCCTAATCCCATTAACACAGCTGGAGCTTTTAATTGTTTTACAAAATCAACAACAACAGGAATTGAACCGCCTTCACGCGTAAAAATTGTTTTTTTACCGAAAGCTTTTGATGTTGCTTTTGCCGCCGCATTAATAGCTTTACTTTCCAAAGGAACTACAACACCATATCCATAATGTAGAGTCCGCACTTCTGTTTTTATGCTCTTTGGAGAAAGTGAATAAATATGTTTTGTAAATTCCTTTGCAAGTTTAACTGGGTCTTGATTTGGAACGAGCCGCATGCTGATCTTAGCCAATGCTTTAGAAGGAAGAACGGTTTTTGCTCCTTTCTCTGTAAAGCCGCCTATGATTCCATTGCAATCCAAAGTTGGACGTGTCCACAATCTTTCTAAAGTTGTAAAACCTTTTTCACCTTGTAACTCTTTTACGCCAAGTTCTTTTGCATATTGTTTGTCGGAAAATTTTAGCAGTTTGAAATTATCTTTTTCATTCTTAGTTAGCTTCAGAACGTTTTTATAGAAATTAGGAACAGTTACTTTGCCATTCTTGTCGTGCAGCTTTGAAATTATTTTTGCCAATTCATTAATTGGATTTGCAACTGCGCCGCCGAAACTTCCGGAATGTAAATCGCGGTCCGGCCCGGTTACTTCAACTTCCATGTAAAGCAGTCCGCGCAAACCATAAGTAATTGTAGGAATACCCTTAGCATACATACTTGTATCGGAGATTAAGACAGCGTCACATTTCAGTAAGTCTTGATTTTCTTTTAAGAATAGAACAAGATTATCGCTGCCAATTTCTTCTTCACCTTCAAGAATAAATTTTACATTTAGAGGAAGTTCTCCGAGTGTTTTAAAAAATGCTTCAACACTTTTGATATGTACAAAATGCTGACCTTTATTATCGTTTGCACCGCGCGCCCAAATTTTACCATCATGAATCACCGGTTCAAAAGGTTGATCTTTCCATAACTCTAATGGATCAGCAGGCTGAACATCATAATGACCATAGATCAAAACAGTAGGTTTGCCTTCTTTACCCATCCATTCAGCATAAACAAGCGGATTGCCTGCAGTTGGAAATATTTCAACACGGGTCATTCCCGCATCTTTTAATTTTTGAACAGCAAAGCCTGCACATCGAATCATTTCATTCTTATGCGATTCAAGCGTGCTAATACTTGGAATTCTTAAATAATCTTTTAATTCTTCCAGGTAATTGTTAAAATTATTTTTCAAATGATTTATGACAACTTCCACAAATTCCTCCACTCTTCTCAGTTAAGAAATAACAATGAATGAGATGTAACTCGCCATTTCAAATTTACATCTATCAATTTCTGTATTCAAGTAAATAAGCAATTATTTAGCTGAAATCATTGACGGCAAGCGGTATGGACAGAATAAAAAATGGGAAGAGAAAATTGCTCTTGACTACTTTCTCTAAGATGAAATTACAACATGAAGCTCAAATAATCATTTCTCCTCAATTAAGTAAAGGTTTTGGATTCTTTTCTATTTATGGTAAATTTCGAATACAAAGCCGTGTAAAAATTACTTATGATAATTATTAAATACATACTGAAAAACCATCTCATTCCATTTTTATTTTCGATTTTTATTTTGCTCTCTGTTTTTATTCTTCAATACATGGTCAAGATGGCAGACCGTTTAGTTGGAAAAGGATTAAGCGCATGGATAATAATTCAGTTGGTTACATATAGTCTTGCATGGATGGTTGTACTAGTAGTGCCGATGTCGGTTTTAATTGCCACGCTTATGGCTTTCGGTTCTATGTCTCAGAACAATGAAATCTCTATACTCAAAGCAACCGGCGTAAGTTTATATAAGATGATGATTCCCCCGCTGGCGGCAAGCATATTGATTGCACTTTTTCTTGTTCATTTCAACAACAATATTTATCCGGATGCAAATCACGCATTGAGAATTTTATTGGAAGATATTTCGAGAAAGAAACCAACACTTTCTCTTGTTCCGGGAGTTTTTTCGCAAGAAGTTCCAAATTATTCAATACTTGCCCGTGAAATTGATCAGAATACAAATCAATTAGAACAGATAACAATTTACGATTATTCCCGGCAGCCTAAGGTAGATATTGTAACTGCAGCAACCGGCAAAATTTATTTCTCGAAGAATCAAAAAAAATTAATTTTGGATCTGAACAATGGCGAGATTCATGAGACTGATAACACTCAAAAAAATTCTTACCAAAAACTTCAGTTCAAGCGCCATAAAATTGCTATGCCCGCAGATCAATTTACTTTTGAACAGTCGGGACCGGGCGGACAGAGGGGTGACCGAGAACTTGGAGCGCCTCAGCTCAAAGTGCTTGCAGACAGCGTTGCAAAAATTCAATCGTCCTATTTTGCTGATTATAGCAAAAGAATAAAATTGTTGATTAAAAGTAGTAGTCTTTCCCCGCTTGCCGGAAATAATTCAGAAGGAAAATTTGTTTACATAAAAGCGCAACAAAAAATTAAAACAGATGAAAATTCCATGACGGACATTTTAGTCCGGATGGATTCCAACGACAAGGAATACGATAGATATTGGGTTGAGATTCACAAAAAATATTCTTTACCCTTTGCATGTATAATTTTTGTTTTGATTGGTGCACCTTTAGGCACAATGATGCGTAAAGGCGGATTTGGAATGGCGGCTGGAATGAGTTTAATTTTCTTTTTAGTCTATTGGGCATTTTTAATAGGCGGGGAAAAATTAGCCGACCGCGGGCTGCTTTCACCTTTGATGGGCATTTGGAGCGCCAATATTTTTCTTGGTATACTCGGAATTTTATTAATGATTAAAAGCGCCAGAGAAAAAGTAACTATCAGTTTTGATTTCTTTAACAAACTTATTCCAAAGTCTTGGAGATCACAAACGGAGAATGATGAAAATTCTTGACCGCTACCTTATAAAACAATTTCTTCAGACAATTCTTTTCGGATTGCTCGCTTTCACTTTGCTCTTCGTTGTAATTGATTTAATGGAAAACCTTGGCGATTTTTTAGATCAGAATGTGCCAACTCACCTTATCATACAATATTACATTGTGTTTATTCCGGAAATGATTCGCTTAATGACGCCAGTAGCGGTTCTTCTAGCCAGTTTATTCACTGCAGGTAAAATGGCGAACACAAATGAATTAACAGCTATTAAAATTAGCGGTGTTAGTCTTTATAGATTCATGGCACCCTTTATTATTACCTCACTATTGATTAGCATTTTTTCTATCTACTTCGGAGGCTACATAGTTCCGTTAGCCAATAAACAGAAAATATTCATTGAACAAAATTCAATGAAGAAAGGAATAGTTTATTTTGGCAACAACATTTTCTTTCAGGACAGCAGCACTAGAATAGTAACAATAAACTATTACGATGTTTCCCAAGGGCAGGCAAATCAAGTAAGCATTCAGGAATTTAATCCGAATGATAAGACAAAACTCGTCTCACGCACAGATTCATTCCGTATGAAATATGACCCCGCAAAAAAATCATGGTTTGTTTACGATGGCATTACGCGCACATTCACAGATTCAACAGAAACTATTGAAAAATTTGCCATGAAGGAATTTAAGGATTTGAATTTCAAGCCGGATGACGTTATTCAGAAACAGCGCAAACCGGAAGAAATGACTTTAACCGACTTGAATAATTATGCACAGGAACAATTACGCACCGGTAATAATCCTACATCAACACAAATCGAATATCAGTCAAGAATAGCTTTTGCATTTGCAAGTGTAATTGTAGTTTTGTTCGGGTTGCCAATCTCAGCAAACAGAAGACGGGGCGGCTTAGCAATCCAGTTTGGTATTAATCTCCTAATCACTTTTATTTATCTTGTATTTATGAAAGTCAGTCAAGCTTTTGGTAAGAGCGGTGTTTTGAATCCTTTGATAACTGCATGGCTTGCTAATTTTATTTTTCTGCTTGCGGCAATTTATAATATAAAGCGGGCACAAAAATAATCTCACATAAATATTAACCCGAGAGTCAAAAGCAGTGAGGTATCTTATCATTTCCGAATGTGCTGCTTTACTGCATCCCGAACAGCGGGATTTCTATCTGGCATCCACTAATAGATTCCCGCTTAAAGTTTGCGGGAATGACGCCAAAAGTGGTGTGAAATTTAAATCGTAGATATAAAAAAAAGTTGTATTCTTTATTTTGATTTCATCTCGAAAACACCATCCCAGTTTTCATTCGGAGGATTCTTAAGATAGAATTCGCAGCGCTGCATATAAACTTTAGAAGGATAATCGCCAAGTTTTTCAAATGATCTTTTGAAATAATTTTGTGCGGCTTCAAAACTCCGGTTGCGGTATAAATCTATAGCTTGAAAATATAAATCCATCTCTTCTATTGCACCCTCAGCTTTTTTATCACCCACAACACTTATTAATTCATAAACTTTAGTCGGTTTGCTTTTCCCTTTTACACGAATTATATCTAACTCTCTAGCAAGAATTTTCTCTTTGCACTTTTCAAGAGTGGATTCGCCAATCATTATATTTGTTCCATATTCTTTATTGGCACCTTCAAGTCTCGAAGCTAAATTTACATCATCACCAAGAACAGTATAATCAAAACGTTTAACTCCGCCAATGTTGCCAACAATTACATCGCCACTATTAATTCCAATTCTAATTCGAATTTGGGCTTCACTGCTCTTGGACCATTTTTCTCTCATCTCAGCTAATTTATTCTGCATTTGTAAAGCAGTTAGACATGCTTTATAGGCATGGTCTTCAACTTCAATTGGCGCGCCCCAAAAAGCCATTACAGCGTCGCCCAGATATTTATCAAGTGTTCCTTCATTTGTAAGAACAATCTCAGTCATCTCATTTAAGTACTCGTTAATAAAGCTAACCAGTTCTTCCGGCAGTTTGTTTTCAGCAAATGTTGTGAAGCCCGCAATATCACTAAATAGAACCGTTACATTTTTCCTTTCGCCGCCAAGACGCAGTTTATCGGGATTTAACAAAAGCTCATTAACCACATTCTTGCTTACATACTGACTAAACATTCCTTTAATCAAAACATTCTGCTGACGTTCACGCAAGAAATGATATGCCGTGCTGCTAAAGTAGCCAACAATTACAGCAATAGAAGGACTTACAATTGCTATTACAAGTTTGTTATGAATAAAAAGGTGAATACTCAGTTCATAAATTCCAGCGACAAGAAGAATGATAAAAATTACGTTTAACACTTCTACGAAAAGACCTATTCTAAACTTTATCTTTCTAATAAATGAAGAGATATAAAATGCGATAGCAGTTAACAGGAAAACCGAAAGGAGTTCACTTTCTTTGGACTGTTTGAAGAGAAAATCATTACTAAGAATATTTTGAATTATGTTGGCGTGGAATTCAACGCCGTAAATCAGATTATCCC
The DNA here is from genome assembly GCA_021812745.1 of Bacteroidota bacterium. Next base: position 16,409 of record JAKAMS010000001.1, read on the forward strand.
CTTTGCGCTTTCCTTCAGCAAAAGAACAGGCGAGCAAATCTCTGTCTTCCGGCATTGTGGAACCAATAATTACAATTTTATCCTTCAATTTACCGCTCTGAAGAATGCCGTAGCCCGGATCGTCCCATGTATTGATGTCAATGCCGGAATTAATTTCATAAATCGTCTTAAAATTTTTGTCATCAATAACATCCATAAGTTTTACATACGGGAATGTTTCACTTGGACCGTAGAAATTTATTAAGACGGTTGTCGCATCAAACTGCGGAATTTTTTTCTCGCCAAGCTGAAAGTAACCGTTTTTTCTCTCTGCCGTTAAACCGTTTTTTAATCCATAATATTTATTTAGCAGGGCAAAACCGAAACTCGGAATCCTTTTTTGTGTTATATCAGTATATCTAAATGGTAAATATCTGCGGAAGACTTTATCAAAATCCGGCGGCGGCTGAACAATTCCTACTGAACTGTCAACACCATAAAACATATTTCCATAATCTTCATTAGTTTTTATAACATTTGTTTTTCTTTGATCAATCTGTCCTTCAGTCGTCTCATCAATTTTTCCCGCTAGAACAACTTTGCCGGATTTTCTGATAGCACGCATCATTAATGTATCATTCTCCGGAGAAAATGGGTCCTCGCCCGGCATCTCAATATCAATCCCGATTGCCTTTACTCCTGCTTTAGTCAAATTTTCTATTGCTTTTGCGTAAATAAATCTTGGAAACGGAGACTTATTATACGGGGGTGGAATTTGATCGAACAGATCCTGAGTCATTTCAACAATTATTACTTTAGAGGAATCGGCAATATCAATCTTTCCCCTTTTAAGAAATCTTTGATCAATTAATTTTAATTCCAGTTCTTTGAGAGGCGAGAAATTGAAAAGATAATCTTGCGTAAGAAGAATAGTGAAAAGAGCGGCGGAAAGTACAACTGCAAATTTCTGGATCAACCCTTTTCCTTTAGAACCGCCGCTCATAATTTATTCGTCATATTAGATTGTTACTCTTGCTGTTAACCCGATGATTGAATTAGTTGCTGAATCCGGGATTCTATAAATTCTAAACTGAAACATTAAGTTAAGATTTAGCAATACGTTATAATCTGCCGTGAACTCAAGTGCTTGCCTCTTAAAATCTCCAAAACTTGGACTTAGATTTGCTGTAAGCTGTAATTTATTTTCCAGCAGTCTATATCTTCCGCCAACGTTTAGCGTGAAGTAATTAAAAGCAATTCCTTTGATATCACTTGCGCTATATACAAAACCAAACAATGACATCAGCGATTGAGTCCAATAACTATTTACATTAAGAGAAGTTGAATTAAATTTTGCATTCGTCATTGCCAAACTTTTATCGTCTCTGGTAGATGTTGTAAATGAAAGCGAGCTGTTATGTTTAACTACTGCTACAAAATCATAAGATAATTGTAATAGAATTCTATTTGTCACGTCATCAACAGCATACTGCCCGTTTGTAGGATCGGAGGTTTTCAGATTGTTATTGTTTAAATATTGATTGTAACCAATCGTAATGTTAGGAAAATTCGTCCTCGGAAAGATTGAAACTGATGCGCTTAGAGTTTGATATGTAGTTGTAGCAATTTTAGTTTTTTGAAGATTATCTTGCAAACTTTCGTAACCGAACGACACGAATAATTTATTATCGAACATTCTGAATCTATCAACAAGATTTAAACCCTTCACATCGGTTCTTAAAAATGATTGACCGAATGATTGAAATTCGTTACCGCGATAGATATACGAAGCACGAAGAGAATTATTAAAATAGTTGAGTGCTAAGGCAGCTTCTGCAGCAAGTGAAGAAAGTTCCTGAGGGTTCCATGGACCGATATACTGATTTACAGTAATAAATTTACCAAGAATGTCTCTAGCTTTTTTTACATTGCTTGGATCAACATTAAAATTACCATTCGGTCCAAATACAGAATCAATTTGTGCGTCTGTTAAATTTCCGCTTGAAATATCTTTATTATAAACATCTACTGCCGCTTGAGATGTAAATAAAATATTCTGATTATCAAAAGCGAACATCAAGTCGGTGCCAATAACAATATTTTCTTGAGGGCGGGCGCCAAATTCAATAGAATTTTTATCGTCTTTAGAATGCAAATAACTTATACCAAATTGGAAATTTTCTCCGCTTCCAAATGAAGGTCTAATTGCAAAAATTGTTCTGTTATATGTACCAAGTTCAACTTTGCCAAACGAAAAACCATTGTATTTACTACTATTGATTGGAATAATATCATTTCCCAAGGGGGCGCTACCGGAAGTATATTTCTCCAACAAAGTACCTTCTACCTCACGCGCTGTTTGTCCTGAGGTTACTTGTACATTTATAAATCCCAAATTAACCGCGCCTGTAAAACCACGGACACGTTTACCATCCATTATTAAATTTGGAAAACGAGGGAATGCATCTCCAATTTTCAAATCGAGCCAATCACCGCCTTGTAGTGAAGCAGAAAATCTATTGTATGGTTGTAAATTACTTTTTTCCTCTGAAGTTAAATAAGCATAACCATTCATCTTCCATTGATCAATAGAACCGTTAAATTCCGCAGCAATATTATTTCTCCAAACCGATTCAGAACCAAAACTTTCACTACGAGATTCACCCATAGCGTAGCCATTGTATTTCCATCTTGAACTTACAGCCATAGCAACTTCAGCTGAAACTGTTTCAAAACTTCTGGAAATAGAATTGTACAAATTTCCTTCTTTGTCATAAACCTCTACTTTCAGCAACTTGGAACCATAACTTACTTTACCGCCAAGATTTTCTGCGCTGAGAACTATTAAATCTCCGGCAATTAATTCGCTCGATGAAACATCCACATTGTTTAAGAAAATTTTGGTTTTTTTAATGTCAACTATATCCGGCGCCTTTATGAATGAAATTGATATCAAAAAATCTTCTTCGGACATCAATTCACCATCGTTTGGACTTAGAATTATAACTTCTTTATCCTTCTGTGAGACTGAAGAAACAGCTATTTGTAAAGGATTAACTCCTTTTTCAACGTCCAAAGGATAAGTCTGAGTTGAACCGTCTTTGATTCTAATTATCAAATAATATTCAATATAAGGCGGTTGTATTATATCTGCAGGTAATGTTACAGATGCTGTATTACCGGCAACAAGCATCTCCGATTGTTTAAATTCATTTTGACCGAATGATTTGTAGGCAATGCTTATATTGGAAATATTATCCGATGAGAACAACTCTGCTGAAATTGATAGCGGAGTTTTTTCTTTTGCGTCGCCAAACTTTACTGATGATATTATGTTGCTGATCTGTCCGGACGTTTTTTCATTTGTAAGAAAAATTAAAAACAGACCGAAAATAAATACTTCCTTAAAGATTATTTTTTTTCTATTCATTTTATTCCTCAAATGGTTTAAGGAACTCTATAAAAATATTTATTTATTTTCTGACGAGTAATATTCTATTTCAATATCGCCAAGTTTGGTCTTAATCTTTACTTTCTTCGTATTTGTATTTTTTATTGAATTATTCTTGTTTTTATCTTCCTGCGATTGCGGTGTAATACTGATATTTCCGGAATTATCAATCCTCGCAGTATTTCCTGCTGTAAGAGATCCACTTTTTTTATCTCCTTTCAGAGATTCAAAATCAACTTTGCCTCTGTCTAGTCTTATTACGGTAGAGTTATTATCATCAACTTCAAGAGAACCTTCAGTGCCGCGTATTGAAGCAACCGCAGTCGGAGTTGTGAATTTAAATTCTTCATCTTCTTGTTTGTTTACTTCGAAACCGATTGTGCCTTTAGTAAGAACTGTATTTTTATTATCCAGTTTTTTATTACCCGACTTTCCGTAAACATTGAGGATTGCATTTTCTCTAACACGTAAGAGCCCTGAGCCATCTACAAACAAAATAAGCGCTAATGATTTTGGACCAGTCTTAACTTGATCGCCGTCATTTAACGGCAACCCGGTTTTAGCAGTTTCCCAATCACTTTGCCCACCTTTTTTATATGTAACATCAATTACAATTTTCTTTACCAGGGCAACAGGAGTATCAGCCGGAGCTGCTGATTTCTTGCCGGAGTTAAAACCCAGCAGTAATGGTATTATAAAAATTAGTAGTAAACTTTTCGCTTTCATAGTTTTATCAACCTTTTATTTAGCAGTAAAGTTTATTGAAATAAGAGCGTCTTTATGTGTTTCTAAAAATGAAAGTATCTGTAAAAAATCAGATAGAGCGATTGTACGGTTATTTTCATCCGTGATTTGAATTTGATCAATAGAAATATTTCCGCTTGATAACTTAGCTACAAATTCTTGGTTGACCTGACCGGAGATTAAATTTGCCAGACGAATTAAATCCGGATTAATATTTGCAGCATCGGATTGATTGTTGCCGGATTTATTTAATAGGAAAGAAACAGGAGCGCTTTTTAACAAAGTGCCGCCGCCGGGTCCGGATACATATGCGCTTACAGAAAGAACAATCCGCTGACCGCTTACCCATTGACGATCTAGAATAGTGCTGAGATTAACAACATTAGCAGTTCCAACATCTTTATCCTTGATCAACGGGTCGCCGCCATTCAGAGCTTCTTCTAAACTGGAATTACCTTCGGGCACTACGTTAGCACGAACAATATAACTCGTTGCACCAGCAACAGGAGTCCATTGCGCTTGAACATTACCAACATCGTATGAACTTCCATCTTGAGGTGATAGAATGGAAATTGTCTGAGCAGGGTTCAAAAAATCAAAATCTCTTGGAAAAGGAAGTTGGCTTAAAAAATTCCCATGGTCATCATATAACTGTAATGTTATTCTAATCACACCGGTGGGCTTTCCTCTTTTAGCTAATTCTTCGGCAAGATTTTTATCGCCATCTATTGATTCTAGTCTGATATCGGAGTTACCAACATCTGCATTAGTAAAACTTCTCGCCTTAAAAACTTTTGTCTTGAAATTAAATATTTCGCGGAAACTACTGCTCAAGTCCATTTTCCAGTATGCTTGTCCCTGCACGACAACATTCATACCTTCCGGAACAATGGTTATTTGAAAAATTCTTGGCTGGTTGCTAAGATCATTAGAAATTAAAAATGCGCCTAAATCAACAGTACTTAAATCCTGGAAGACTTCTAAACTGATTTGAGGCGTCTGTGCTCTTAATAATAAGGAAGTGTTAAAAAAAAGAAATAGAGTTGTTAAAAAGATGCTTGCCCTTCTCATATATTTACTCCCATAAAGTCAACTTATTGTAAACAAAAAGTTCTTTACCCCATAAATAAAGTAGCTATTTCTTTTAATTAACTCAAGAAATGATTTTAAGTAAAAAATGAATTGTGATATAGATTGGAAAAGAGGTTCTCAAAAGAGAACCTCATTATTTCAATTTACCTTTTCGTTCTTGTCGCCGCTAATAAAACCGAATTGAGGGGTTGGTTGTGCATCAATTTTGATTTCGCCGAATCGGGATTCGAATTTATCAATGTTATCTTTCAATGCGCGCATTAACATTTTTGCATGCTGTGGAGTTGTGATGATTCGGGATAACACTCTGGCTTTAGGCACACCCGGCACTACTCGTGTGAAATCAATTACAAATTCTGCCGGCGAGTGTGTTATGATAGCAAGATTTGAGTAGATACCTTCAGCTTCTTTTTCACCAAGTTCAATATTTATTTGCTGTGCATTTTGATCATTATTCTGGTTCATTTTTTCACCTTTGATGTTCATAAAAAACCCACAATCCCGCATTAGCGTGACTGTGGGCTCACGTTCAAATAGAATTAATATTATTTGTATTGTTCGGCTTTCTTATATGCTTCTTCAGCTTCTTTCTTCATACCAAGGTTTGCATAAACCTGTGCTAGACTCGTCCACACTCTGCCTTCAGTCGGTTTAATTTCCAAATATTTTTGAAGATATGGAATAGTCTCTCTAAACTTTTCTAAGTACGATTTATCGTTATCTTCTTTTTTTAGCGCTACCTCTCTTAGATCATTGCCCCAGCTGATATATGTAGCGGCTAAATTATAATTAGCGTCTAGATTATTAGGATCCATTTTAACAACTTCTCCAAGAACTTTTGTTGCTTCTTCATATTTTTTAGATTTTAGAAGAACAACACCATAAGCATATTTTATTTCTCTGTTAGTAGGAGTTCTTTCTGATAAAGTCTTGAATGACTCCATAGCTACATCCAACTTGTCAGAAATATAATAAGCATTTCCTAGTTGGAGAAGTATATCGGCATCTGTTGGGAATTTTTCTCTTCCTTTTTCTAGTACAGAAACTGCTTTGCCGTACCATTCAAATGCTTTCACACTATCAGCCGCATTTTTTGATGTGGAGTATGAATCCATTAAGTTAGAACCCTTTAGCAAATAAATCTGTCCCAATCTTGAAAACGCAAATGCAGGTTTACCCATTGAAGTTAATTTTTCCAATACAGGTACAGACGCATCAGTTTCTCCCATATTTAGATATGAAGCGGCAACATTTTCATAACCTATTGAAGAATCCGGTTCGCAAGCAATCGAATTATTAAATTGTTCGATCGCTTTTGCAAAAAATATTTTCATGCTGTCCGGTTTACTAGTCTTAACTGCATTATTGAAGAATCCAACACCTTTGTTAAAACTTGTCTGCCATGTATATTTCTTATAATCAATAATTTGCAGTTCAAATTTTTTGCTTATGGCAAGAGATTTGTCGAATGCTTTCAACATTTCTGTAACGTTTCCTTCTTCACTGTAAACGCCGCCTAATAAAAACCATCCTTCATCACTCTTAGGGTTTTTTTCAACTTCTTTAAGCAAGGTCTCTTTGGCTTTTGCATATTGCTTATGTTGGAGATACATCTTTGCGCCGGTTAATTCAGCAGATGCGCATTCGAATGCTGTAAATCCTAAAACCATACTTAAAAGACTTAAACCAATAAGTACTTTTTTCATTTATTCTCCTGTTATTAAAATAAAAATTGCATTTTTTATGTGCGAAAAATAACCATTTTAAGAAGGCGAAGTCAAGGCGAATTTGGTGCGCAAAGTTGAGCGGAAGTATATTTCTTCAATAATCAGCGTTAATTGATTTTCGGAACGCAAAAGGATAATTTTGAAAGAAAGGAAAATAAAAATGAAGACCGAAGAAATAATCCGCGGCGTTCCGAAAGTACTTCTTCACGACCATCTTGACGGTGGATTAAGAACTCAAACCATAATTGATCTTGCAAAAGAACTAAAGTATACAAAGCTGCCTACATCTGATGCGGGTGAACTTGCAGCCTGGTTTTTTCGCGGCGCTAACAAGGGAAATTTGGTTGAGTACCTTCAAGGTTTTGAACATACTTGCGCTGTTATGCAAACAAAAGAGGGATTAACACGCATAGCTTATGAAATGATGGAAGACATGCATAAAGACGGCGTTTGTTATGTTGAGACTCGTTTTGCACCGGTCTTTCATACCGAAAGAGGTCTTTGGTATGAGGATATTATTTCGGCTGTTTTAGAAGGACTTGAAAAAGGGAAAAATGATTTTGGAGTTGGCTACGGATTAATTCTCTGTGGTATGCGTAATATGAAAAACACATTAGAGATGGCGGAACTTGCCGTTAATTTTAGAAGAAACGGTGTAGTTGGTTTTGATCTGGCGGGTGAAGAAGGCGGTTATCCACCCAAGAAACATCTCGATGCATTTCAGTTTATCAAAAGAGAAAATTTCAATATAACTATTCACGCCGGCGAAGCTTTTGGAAAAGAATCTATTTGGCAGGCAATTCAAATCTGCGGCGCTCACCGTATAGGACATGCAACGCGGTTGATTGAGGATATGGTTTTCGATGCACAAGGTAATATTGTTGCATTAGGGCAACTTGCTCAATACATATTAGATACTCGCCTCCCGCTTGAAATAAATTTATTGAGCAACGTTCATACAGGAGCGATTGATAAATTAGAAAATCATCCCTTTATAAAATTGTATAATGAAAAATTCAGAGTTTTCCTTAATACAGATGACCGATTGATGAGTGATACAACACTTACTAAAGAATATTCCATAGCGAGCGAGATGTTTGGGTTGACCCTGGATGATGTAGAGAAACTAAATATAAATGCAATGAAATCTTCCTTCATTCCGTACAAAGAAAGATTACCATACATTTACAATGTAATCAAACCCGGTTATCAAAAGATGCGGGAAAAACTTCTTTCACTAAAAGTATAATCTATTTCCAGAAGGCAAATACCAATATGGCAAAACCACTTTTCAAAAATTATGCGTACACTCTTGATAAGAACGAGAGAAAAATTCTTACAACTTTCTGCAAGACAATGCTTAAACAAATGGAATCGGATGAAAGATTCTATGCAGATATAAAATCATTCAATTCAATAATTGATAAGCTCAACGAAGGCAATGACGAAATAAAATTAACTAAAGATGAAAAAACAAAATTAGTCTTCCGGTTAAAGGAAAATGTTGACCATATGAAAAAACAAGCAACAAAAGGATTTTTTCTAAAACGCTGGTTCTATAAATCGGCTTACTCGCAATACGACAAACTGTTACAAAATTACTTTTTGGATTAAAGATGGAAACCATAGAAAGAATTATCAAGGCACCAACCGGCTCTAAAATAAGTTGTAAAGGTTGGATTCAAGAGGCGGCAATGAGAATGCTGATGAACAATCTCGATCCCGATGTTGCAGAGAGACCTGAAGATTTAATTGTGTACGGTGGTTCCGGTAAAGCCGCACGAAATTGGGAATCATACGAAGCAATCATTTCATCACTGAAAAATTTAGAGAATGATGAAACTCTAGTTGTTCAATCCGGCAAACCGGTTGCAATTTTCAGAACACACGAAAACGCACCGCGTGTAATTATTTCGAATGCCATGCTCGTTCCCGATTGGGCTACTTGGGATGAATTCCGCCGTCTTGATGAGTTAGGATTAACAATGTACGGTCAAATGACTGCCGGAAGCTGGATCTATATAGGCACACAGGGAATTTTGCAGGGCACGTACGAAACATTTGCCGAATGCGCCCGTCAGCATTTCAATGGAACTCTAAGCGGAAAATTCTTACTAACAGCAGGACTCGGAGGTATGGGCGGCGCACAGCCATTGGCAGCAACTATGAATGGTGCTGCTTTTCTTGGAATTGATGTTGACCGCACTCGAATTCAAAAAAGAATTGATACCGGTTATCTTGATGTTATGACCGAAGATTTAGATGAGGCGCTCAAACTTATTCTTGATGCTCAGAAAAATAAAAAAACTCTCTCTGTTGGATTGGTCGGCAATGCGGGCGAAATCCTTCCTAAAATTTTAGAAAGAAAAATCTCACCGGATATTATTACAGATCAGACTTCTGCACACGATACTCTTAACGGTTACGTCCCGATGGGAATGAGTTTTGAAGAAGCTTTAGATCTTCGCAAAAGCGATCCTAAAAAATATATTGCTTTATCAAAAAAGACTATTGTTGAACACGTTAAAGCCATGCTGGAATTTCAAAAACGCGGATCAATCGCTTTCGATTATGGAAATAACATCCGCGGTGAAGCAAAAGAAAACGGTTTGCAAAATGCATTTGATATTCCCGGCTTTGTTCCGGAATATATTCGTCCTCTCTTCTGCGACGGCAAAGGTCCTTTTAGATGGGCGGCTCTGAGCGGTGATCCAAAAGATATTTACGAAACCGATAAAGCTATAATGGAAACGTTCCCGGAAAATAAAGCACTTATAAGATGGATTGAACTCGCACAGAAGAAAGTGCACTTTCAAGGATTGCCCGCGCGAATCTGCTGGCTCGGTTACGGCGAGAGAGCTAAGATGGGAAAAATTTTCAATCAGTTAGTTGCAGATGGAAAAGTTAGCGCTCCAATTGTTATTGGAAGAGACCATCTTGATTGCGGATCTGTAGCGTCACCAAACCGCGAAACGGAGGCAATGAAAGACGGCAGCGACGCAATTGCAGATTGGCCGATACTTAATGCGTTGTTGAATGCCATCGGCGGTGCAAGCTGGGTTTCTGTTCATCACGGAGGTGGCGTTGGAATTGGTAAATCAATTCACGCCGGAATGGTTGTAGTTGCAGATGGAACTAAAGAAGCTGAAGCGCGTTTAGAAAGAGTTTTGACTTACGATCCCGGAATGGGAATTGCGCGTCATGCAGATGCCGGATATGAAAGAGCAATTGATAATGCAAAAAAATTCTCTGTAAAAATTCCAATGATGAAATAAAAAAAAGAGGTTGAAGAAATGAAAGTATTAATCGCAGACAAATTTCCGGAAAATCACATTAAGACTTTGAGAGATGCCGGATTCGAAATTATTTATGAGCCGAAAGCCGGAGAGAATGATATACCAAACGTAGTTAAAGATGCTGAATTTATAGTTGTGCGTTCAACTAATGTTAATGCGGCTGCAATCAATGCCGCCAGCAATTTGAAAATTGTAATCCGTGCCGGCTCAGGTTACAACAACATTGATGTTGCCGCTGCAACCGCAAAAGGAATTTCAGTTTCTAACACTCCCGGCAAAAATTCAATAGCTGTTGCGGAACTTGCAATGGGTCTGATTATTTCTCTCGACAGAAAAATTCCGGATAACGTAAAAGATTTTAGTAACGGCGTCTGGAACAAAGCAAAATATTCCAAAGCCGAGGGACTTTTTGGAAAAACTTTAGGAATAATTGGCGTTGGAAATATCGGCAAAGAAATTGCAAAACGTGCGCAGGCATTCGGAATGAAAGTTATCGGCTACGATGTTTTCAAAACTGAAGGAATTGGTATTGAATATATTGATGATGTTGAAAAATTAATTTCAATGGCTGATGTAATTACTCTCCACGTTCCGGCAAATCCTCAAACAAAAGGAATGTTCAACGAAAAATTATTTGGATTGATGAAGAAAGGCGCAATGCTGATCAATACTTCCCGTGCCGACGTGATTGACGAAGACGCTCTGATCAAAGCCGTAAAAGAAAAAGGAATCTTCGCCGGTGTTGACGTATTTAAAGGCGAACCGGAAGGAAAAGACGGAGCCGTTACTTCTAAACTTCAGAATATTGAAGGCATTTACGTTACTCACCATATTGGTGCTTCAACAGAGCAAGCACAGGATGCTGTTGCTGAAGAAACTGTTAAAATTATTATGGATTATAAAAACACGGGGAATGTTTTGCATTGTGTAAATAAGAAGTAAAGAACCAATCTAATTTTATCAACCTTGAAGACCGCTGTAAGATCTTCAAGGTTTTTTTATGCTATAAAAACTTCACATCAAACATATCGTCAATAATTCCGTGGTAGAAGACAAGTCTGATCAGCTCGTTTACGGCATTCACTTCATTATCGGTCATATCAAAATAGAGTGAACCAATATTTTGAATAATGAATGATTTTGCTTCCGCGCTTAGAATTGAAGGATCAATAATTTTTTCAATCTGTTCTTCAATAATCAAATCAACTGCATTAACAGACTCATTAAATTTTTGAAGCGCTTCTCTATCTGGAGACGTAAAGACATAGTTCACATACGGAAATTCCATTAGCTCCGAAGCTTCATCTGCCAGACTTAACGCATTTTGAAAATCCCAAGAAGTAAAATTTTCAT
>JAKAMS010000161.1 GCA_021812745.1 Bacteroidota bacterium
TCTATTTACGCTAAACTTTCACAAACATTGAGCAGCGGATATCGTAACTCAAGCTGGATTGATTTTAAGTCATATCATTTGAGTGCCGTTCGGTATGATGATAATTTGACAACTCAGTTAAACCTTTTTGGAGGTCCGGTTGCTGACGGACTAGCTTATACCGGTTTGCCAAAATTCACAATCAAGAATAAAGAATTACGCAGAGCTAATTATTCCTATTGGGAAGCCGGAGATGATAATTACACCTATATGCTTGAAAGACGCACAGATGAGATAGAAAATTTTTCTCAACCTCACTTTGAACTTTTGAATGAATGGAAGATCAATGATAAAGTTACTTTGAACAATGCACTCTTTTTAGTTTTAGGTAATGGTTTCTTCGATTACGATGGCTCCTGGGCTGATACAAATTATTTTAGAATAACTCATGATAATGGTTTCCAAGCGACTGGAAATCCGGGCAATGCACTCATCCGTGCAATGGTAGAGAACAAACAATGGGGCTGGATACCACGCATGAGTATTAAGCATACGAATGGAGAGCTAATTCTTGGCGGAGAACTTCGTGTCCACCGCTCGCTTCATTGGGGAAGTATTGGCTTTGCCGATAACCTTCCAAATGGGCTAACGAAAGATTACCGTTATTATCAATTCCAGGGTGGAAAAGATATTCTTAATTTCTATGCGAATGAGAGTTACGTTTTGAATGATCAGACCAACTTCTTAATTGAAGCGCAACTGGCTTATCATAAGTATAGATTGTTTGCAGAAAAATACCTCGGCAACGATTTCGAGGTCAGTAATTTATTTTTCAATCCCCGTTTTGGAATTAATTACAAATTTACTCCTGAGTGGAATTATTATTTCTCATTTGCCCGCGTAACAAGAGAACCGCGTTTGAACAACTATTATGATGCGGCAGAATCGAGCGGAGGTTCAACTCCTCAGTTTGAAATTACATCTACCGGTGCTTATGATTTTTCGAAACCACTTGTAAAACCGGAAACGATGAACAATTTTGAGTTAGGCACATCTTTATCTAAAGAGAACCTTAATTTATCATTCGATTTTTTCTATATGTTGTTTAATGATGAAATAGTAAAGAAAGGACAAGTTGATAGATTCGGTCAGCCAATAACCGGTAATATGGACCAAACCATACATTATGGTATTGAAGCGGCAAGCACGCTAAGATTGAACAATAACTTTGAATTTATTCTCAACGGTTCTCTATCTAGGAATTATATTAATAAAGGTTATTATTTCCTTGAGACAGGCACTTCGACTTCGCCGGATAAAATTGACTTAAGCGGCAATAGAATAAGCGGATTTCCAAACTTCATGATGAATGCTGTAATTAAATATCATAATGATAATTTTCTTCTTCAAGCAAATCTTAAATATGTTGGAAACTTCTTTACGGATAATTACGACACAAAATTAGTCGAACTACTTAAGTCTTTTCCCACTTTAGCGGACTACTCTGACAATAGAGTAGATTCATATTTTGTTGCTAATCTATTCATTTCATATAACGTTAACTTAGAACCAAGTGCAAAAAATTTACAATTATTTTTTCAAGTGAACAATCTGTTTGATAACTTATATGCAGCTTATGGAATTGGAAAGGAATATTTTCCTGCCGCAGAAAGAAATTTTGTAGTTGGAATAAAGTTAGGTATGTGATGAAAAAGTGCATTATACTAGCAAATGGGGAATCACCCCCAAAAAGAGTTTTCGATTATCTAATTCGTAATGATTTTCAAACGCTTATCTGCGCTGACGGAGGAGCTAACTCTGCAGAAAAATTGAACATTGTACCAGATTACATAATTGGCGATCTTGACTCTATCAATCCGTCCGTATATGATTACTTCTATGATAAATGTGATATTATCAAGGTTGATAGACAGAATGATACAGATGTTGAAAAGTGCTTAAAGTTTGCGATCAAAAAAAAGTATAATGAAGTAATATTGTTAGGGGCAACGGGGAACAGGTTAGATCATTCATTTTGCAACATGGGCATTGTAATAAAGTTTTTTGATAAGATTTCTATTAGAATACTTCACCAGAAGTCTCTTCTAACCGCATACACCGGCAATGTAAAATTAAGGACCTTACCAAACGAGACAATTTCTATTTATGGAATTAATTCTAAAACAAAGATCAGCTCAAGAGGATTAAGATACCGGCTCAAGAATATTTCACTGCCATTTGGTATAAAAGAAAGTACTAGTAATGTTGCCTTAAAGAATGAAGTTGAGTTGAAAATTAAAAATGGAATTGTATTTGTTATCCGTGATTTTGAAACTATGAGAAAGTATGGTCTCTTTTAGTCACTTAGATCTATTTATTATAATTTCTTTCTTTGTTATACTTCTATTGATAGGTTTTTTACCAAAGAAAGAAGAGCTTGGTGATACATCAGGCTATCTGCTTTCCGGTAGAAAAGTTGGTTTGTTTCTCTTTATTATGACTAATGTTGCCACTTGGTACGGAGGTATTCTCGGAGTAGGTGAATTTACATATCGGTATGGATTGTTGAGCTGGTTTACTCAAGGATTACCATATTATATTTTTGCCTTAATCTTTGCACTATTTTTTGCTAAGAAGATTCGCATTGCATCTCTTTTTACAATACCGGATAAACTAGAACAAGTATACGGAAGAAAAGTGGGACTGGTTTCCGCTGCCTTAATTTTTATTTTAGTTTCTCCGGCTCCTTACTTATTGATGACAGCAAACCTTTTAAGTCTAATTTTCAACATAAAGTTACTCCCGGCTTTGATTATCAGTCTATTTGTTTCCGGTATATATCTATTGAAAGGTGGATACAAATCGGACTTATATACAGACGTATTTCAGTTCTTTGTAATGTTTATTGGTTTCTTCCTTATAGTAATCATTTCATATTCAAATGTGGGTAATTACCAATATTTAAAAGAAACGCTCCCACATTCTTATCTTCAGTTGACATCGAATGTTTCTCCTATATATGTGATAGTCTGGTTTCTTATTGCATTGTGGACTTTCGCCGATCCGGGATTTCATCAGCGCTGTTACGCAGCCAAGAACGGAAATGTTGCTAAGTGGGGAATTATTATTTCTGTTTTCTTTATGATTTTATTTGATTTTCTAACAACAGCCACGGGATTATATGCACGAGCTACTTTACCAAATCTCTCTAACCCGGTTTTATCTTTTCCTCTTTACGCAGAAAAGATTTTAGGTAGCGGAGCCAAAGGAATTTTTTATGCAGCTATGTTCGCAACAATTATTTCTACACTTAACAGTTTTATCTTTTTAAGTGCGACAACTTTTGGTCGAGATTTTGCATTTAAGCTTAGGAAGAATTCAGCTGAAAAAGATATTCCAAATTATACTAGACTTGGATTAATTTTTTCATCTATTGTTGCCATAACTTTAGCATATTATGTTCAGTCGGTAATTTCACTCTGGTACATTATAGGAAGTATTTGTATACCCGGAATTATTTTAGTTGTCTTTGGGGCTTATTATGAAAAGATGAGAGTCCCTCATAAATATGCTCTAGTTGAAATTATTGGTGGTGTACTAGCCAGTTTATTATGGTTTATAATTCGAGAGAAGGCCAATATTGAATATCTTAATCAAATTGAACCAATGATTGCCGGTTTAATATTTGTAATACCTGTTCATATTAGGGGTGTTATTAAACGGCGGAATGTTTTTTCGTCTTAATCAACGAAAGTATTACGGAGATAACAATACAAATTATTATTACTCCTAGTGAATGTAACGTTGATATTTCATAAATATCTGTTATTAACATCTTCAATCCTACAAAAGCTAAAATCACAGCAACACCATACTTTAGATACACAAACAGATCAACAATACCCGCTAATGCAAAGTAGAGCGCACGTAATCCAAGAATCGCAAATATATTTGATGTTATTATTATAAAAGGATCGTGAGTAATAGCTATTACTGCAGGAATTGAATCTACAGCGAAGACTATATCTGCAGATTCAATTAAAAGTAAAGCCAGGAAAAGGGGAGTGACGTAACGAACAGATTTCTGTGTTGTGAAAAATCGGTGCCCATTATATTCTGTAAGAATATTAAACCGTTTGGAAACAAATTTAATTAGGAAGTTACTCTTGAGATCAATTTTTACTTCTCCTCCAAATGCCATTTTGTAGGCTGCAAAAAACAATATCAAACCAAAGATATAAATGATCGGGTGAAATACTTTAATTAGAGTAACACCCGCAAGTATAAATAGTATTCTTAAAACAATAGCACTTAAAATTCCCCATTTCAAAATATGCGGCTGATTCTCATCGCTTATCCCTAAAACATTGAAAATCATTAGAAACACAAAAAGATTATCAACAGAAAGGGATTTTTCAACAAGGTAACCTGCTAAAAACTCAATAGCTTTTTGCTTTCCATCTTCAAGGAACAATAAAATAATCAGATTGAAAAGGAGAGCAGTAGAAATCCAAATTGCACTCCATATCAAACTAGATTTTATTTTAATCTTTCCTTTACGGTGATCCGTTACATATAGATCTATGTAAAACATCACCATAATGAGTACAGTGAATATAACCCAAAAAATTAAGTGGTTATGCATATTCCTCTTATGGTAATAAGATACCTACTGAGATTGTTGTTGTCCAAAGACCCTTTTTATCACCTTGAGCTGATTGAGTTATATTAAATGAATTAACAATCTTACCTGACATTTTATAAGATTGTTCTCTTTCATTCCACGCTTTTTCCGGATCGAAATCTACACCTAACGTTGTGGCTAACATTGTTGCAGCAAGATCTTCAGCATATTCGCCGGCAACCTTCTCTGTTTCACCATAAGGATGGTGTTCAGAAAGATATCCGTACATATTTTTATCGGCAGGAATTGCAACTCCTATTGATGAAGCAATCAACCGGTTAGGCTCGTTAGTAGAATTACGGGCCATTACACAATGTGTTATTAAGCCTGGTTTGAGAAGTTTTAAACCTTGTTCTTTGCTCAGTCGTTTACATCCAACAGGAAAGATACTGCTTACTGAAACTAAATTACAAATTTCTATACCAGCACTACGAAGAGCTAATTCGAATGAAGCAAGGTATTCTTTATGTCTGCCGACACCTTTTGTGAAAAATATTTTTGATGGTACGTACAATTTAGTATTCTCCTTTAATTACAAATTAATTTAATAAACTTTCTTTTACCAACCTTTAAAATCTTTGTTCCGTCCAGTTTGATAATTTCTTTTATGTCTGCTATTTTCTCCCCATCAACTGTGACTCCGCCTTGAGAGACTAGCCTACGTGCTTCCCCCTTAGACGGAGCAAAACCTACAGTTACTATCAAATCAAGAATATCTAATTCCTTTATTGATGGATCAACATTGAATTCTTCAATTTCATCTGGCAATCCTTTCTTTACGAATATATTATCAAATTCGGCTTCGGCATCTAATGCGGCTTCAGAAGAATGATACATTTCTACCAATTTTCTAGCTAGGGAACGTTTTATATTCCTTGGATTAACTTCTTTATCTGCAAGCTCTTGTCCGAATTGTTTAAGCTCTTGATTAGTGGCATCAGTTGTCAAGACATAATAAAGATAGATTAGATCATCTGGAATAGATAAAGTTTTGCCATATATTTCCTTTGGAGATTCATTTATTCCAATGTAATTATCGAGAGATTTGCTCATTTTTTCAACTCCATCTGTTCCAACCAGTAATGGCATAGTTAGAATCACTTGGGGAGCAATTCCAAACTCTCTCTGAATATCACGGCCGACTAATAAATTAAATTTTTGATCCGTACCGCCAAGTTCAACATCGCTTTTAATTGCTACAGAGTCCATTGCCTGTGCAAGTGGATATAAAATCTCGTGCATACTTATTGGAATACCGCCTTTGTACCTTTTGGTAAAATCATCACGCTCAAGCATTCTGGCAATAGTATATTTCGATGCCAGTTTAATTACATCTTCAAAAGTCATCTTACCAAGCCATTCGGAATTATGAACTATTTTTGTCTTGACACGATCTAAAATTTTTGATGCCTGTTCGAAATAAGATTTCCCATTTTCACGGGCTTCTTCAAATG
>JAKAMS010000162.1 GCA_021812745.1 Bacteroidota bacterium
TTAAGGGCACAATTCCCAGGTTCTTACATAGCGGGTAACGATAAAGTTGGTGATCTCAAATCTGACGATAAACCATATATCAACAATCCAGATAATGATTTCTTCATCTTCGGAAAACCGATAGATATCTGGTTCGGATTTAGAGTGGACTTTTAACTTAATTTCCCGTTGAACTTAGAAAAAATAAAAGTGGAGAAATAAATGAAATTTGAAAAATGCAACCAACGTTTGAAGTTTCTTCGGAAAATATTCTTCAGTGGATTGCTTGTTATAACTTTATTCCCCGTTCATGATACTAAAGCACAAACTGTTGTACATTTTATGTTAGGGCGTTTTTGGGCTGGGATGGTTGATATAGGTACAAGTACTAGTTGGAATCCACCTCTTTTTTATCCGAACGACTATGATATACTTATGAACCGAATGCAATATACAAATGCTCATACAGGTAGTGGATTTACTATTGGTACTGCAAGGTTCTTCAATAAATATAAAGTCGGAACTCCAGATACGACCATTCATGAAAGAGGAAGTGTCTATAATTTAGTTGGGCAGAGTTATGCTGCGCCATTTAATTCGGGTGTTAAAATAGGATCTTTAACAAGTTATGTACGTTATAATTACACTCCGATTACCATTGATAATAAAACAACCACTAATGTTAACGACGCACCGGTAACATCTTATAATCAACCCATTAGGTTTTCTGGAAATACTGCAGATCAAATTGCCGAAATAACAAATAAATATATTTATGATATAACTGTAAAAAGAAAAGCACTGCAGTGGGCTCAAAATTATAATGATAATTATATTATTTACGATATGGAATTCACTAATATCGGCACTCAGACTTACGACAGTTTATATATTCAGATGACCGGAAATATGTATAATGTTTTTTTCACTAATGGATCTAACCCACAACCGGCAGCTTCGAATCAGTTTAATAACACTTTTACATGGCAGCATTATCATGGCGGTCGTGCCGCCGATACAACCAGCGCAACCGGCGCTTATTTTTATTACAATGGTGTTAAAGTACCCAAAAATCTTCGTGTCTATTATGAATACGGCGCTGACGATCCGCAAGTAGCTGGAGATCAAATGGGAGCTCCGGCAGAACCTGCACAGAGGGGAAGATTAACCGGTTATCTTATGGACTTTTATACAATACTGCACGCTTCAGCGCAGCCGTATGTAAATTCTGCAGATGATAATGATGATTTTCTTCAACCGAGAGTTACATATATGGGAAATGATCAGAAGATCTCTTCTTCATATAGTGCCGGCGACGATCCTTACGGTAGTTCGAATTATTGGGCTATGAGAGGAGACTACATAAGCAAGAATCCGGAGAATACAATAAAAGGTACTCCTTTCGCAGGTACAATTCACGGTTTGAATAGCGATGAGATCGGCACACCGGATTTCACAAATTATGCTGCGGGAACCTATACCAGTAATCAGGCATTAATGCATGCAGCATTTGGTCCTTATAAGTTATTACCTGGGCAAAAGATTCATATTGTTTATGCATCAGGAGTTGCTGGTATTGATGCAGCAACAGCAAAAAATGTTGGAGCTAAGTGGTTAAACGGCACACTCACAGATCCTTCACAGGGTACAAACGACCCTAGTTGGAATTCAAATACAGGTTTGTTCCCAACTCAATTTGCACATCCTACAGATTCAAGACCAATTGATAAAATAAAAAATAGGTGGATAAGTTTAGGGATCGATTCAGTTTTCTTGGCAGCATATAGAGCCAAGTATAATTATAATACCGGTTATAAAATTCCTATTGCTCCTCCGCCTCCTTCAAAAATGAATGTGACAGCATTTTCCGACAGAATAGAGATACAATGGGCAGATGCGGCAGCGGAAAATTTATCCAATTTTGCAGGTTACAGAATAATGAGAAGAATATCTAGGAGTGATACCGTTTTCTATGAGCAAGTTTATGATAGCGATAAAAATGATAAGATTGCTAACCATCTTTTCGCAGATAACGGAATAAGATCAGGTGCAAGTTATTCATATTATGTTCAGTCGAAGGCGTTAATTAGTCCTACAGATTTGAATGCTGATCCAACAACAAGAGGAAAGATAATATATAGCAGCCGCCTTTTTGTTCAAGATAATTCCGGTGGGGCGCCTGCTGTGGTTCCTCCAATTTCTCCTCAAGATGATTTATCAAAGATCAGAGTTGTGCCTAACCCATACAACATTGCAGACCCGGTTGTAAGTAACTCTGCTGTATATGGTTCAGAATCTGAAGGGCGGTTAATATTTTTTGTTAATCTTCCATCGGAATGTACAATAAAAATCTTTACTGAAAACGGAGATTTGGTGAAAACAATTCATCATGCAAGTTTGGCTTCACCAAGCGGATCTGAAAAATGGACTTTAATGACAGATAGCCAACAGGTAATTAGCAGCGGTATTTACATCGCCGTATTTCAAAAACCTTCTGGTGAAGTATCATACCAAAAATTTGTAGTTGTACGATAAATAGAGGAGAATGATCGAATGAAATCTATAAAATTTATAATAGTCATAATTATCGTACTCTCATTTGTTGGTAAATCTTATGGTCAAGTTGGTTTGAATAAACTTGCGCAAAGTACGATGAATTTTTTATTGGTAAGCACTTCAGCCAAATCCAGTGCGATGGGAGATGCGTTCTTCACTTTGGGTACAGGTGCTGAAAGCATGTTCTATAATCCAGCAGGTCTTGTTGAATCCTCAAAAACATTCGACATCACACTAAATTATACTCAATGGATTGCGGACATCAAATACCTAAGTGGCGGTGTCTCCTATAATATGGGTAATCTTGGATCTGTTGGCGTCAGTTTCTTAACTGTAGACTACGGAACAATTAATGCAACAAGATTGGACCCATCCTTGATATCAGGCAGCGGAAATGTTGTGGGATATATTGATGACGGAGCTTTGAGCAACGTGGGAGCGTATTCGGTGGGACTTTCTTACGCAAAAGCTATAAGCACAAAATTCTTGATTGGCGGAACAGCGCACATAGCAGGGCAAAATTTAGGACAGAATGTTTTCGATGATGGGTCAATCCATAAAAACAATGCAGTAAAAGTAGCGTTCGATGCCGGCGTTAAATATTATACCGGGTGGAAAAATTTTGCGTTCGGAATGGCGATTAGAAATTTTTCTTCAAATATAAGAAGAGAAAGAGAAGATGAGCAATTACCATTAACCTTTACAATGGGTGGTGCTATTAGTATCTCAGATTTTATTAATCCCGATAAGTCAAAAGATCATAACTGGACACTTGCAGTAGATTTTCTCCACTCAAACAACTACTCGGAAAGAGTTAATATCGGTACTTCTTATCAGTATATGCAGATGATTACCCTGAGAGCGGGATACCAGACAAACAGAGATATCGCTTCATGGTCGGCTGGAATTGGATTTAACACTTCTATTTCAGACTATGATATGGAAGTGAACTATTCTTTCTCGAAAATGAATACGTTTGATAGTGTCAGCAGAATTTCGTTGAATTTTGGTTTCTAAAGATATTAATTAATTTGTAATAAAATATTTTGAAAGAGGTCTCTTCTGAATTTTGAAATTCAATTGAGACCTTTTTTATTTGTGAAACAGAGATTAAGCCGGAGAATAAATTCAAAGTGCGGGATCAATTAATTTTCTTCTCCGTAAGGAAAGACTGTTCTAAAATATCTAAGTGTTGAAGTAGCAGTGAAAAATATTATTTTACATGCACATAATAATAAATAAAGAACTTATGAGAAAAATTTACTTTTCGACATTTATTTTTCTTCTCTGGTTGCAGACATTGCCCGCTCAGAACGGAATTGTAAAAAGTTATTATGCAGATGGAACAGTCCAGACAGAAGCATCATATGTAAACGACGTTCTTGACGGAGCCGTAATAACTTATTTCTCAAACGGGAAAATTGAAACTGAGAAGAATTTCAGTCAAGGAGTTCTTGACGGTTATGTTAGAGAATATTTTGCAACAGGATATATGAAAGAAGAATATTTTGTAAAGAAAGGTATAAAAGATGGCTCACACAGAAAATTTTTTGAAAACGGTCAGCTTAAAGAACTTTCTAATTATTCCGATGGTAAGCTTCTAAACCGTCAAGTATTCAATTCAGATACGGATTATAAAACAGTTAGCGATCTTTCAGTTGTTAAAAAAGAACAAGCAACGGTTTTGCCTCCAAAAGAAATCATAGAGAAGAAAGAAGAAACAGTTATTCCGGAAATTGAACCGGAAATATTATGTGATGTGCAAGTCTGCCCGGTACCTATTGGCGGCATGAAAGGAATTCAAAAAATTCTTGTTTATCCTGAACATGCTTTGCGTTACGGTATACAGGGAACGGTTACAATTATTGCCACCATAAATAATTCCGGAGATGTGATTAAGACACAAGTTCTAAAAGGTCTTGGCTACGGATGTGATGAAGCCGCTCAAGAAGCACTTCGAAAAACAAAATTTGTTCCGGGCATTAATGACAACAAAGCATCTGAATGCAACGCAACAATACCAATCGAATTTAGAATCTTAAACAAAAAATAAGTGCAAAAAATATTGATGAGCTACTTAATAGAATTTTGCAGAATTCCTTTTAACTCATTCTCCAAAGTTCTACCACGGTCTCTTCCATACCAAAGATGAAGTTCTTCAAGAAATTTTTCTTTTTCCATTCCTTCATTCTTAAGCCGTACTACAAGTTCTTGAGCTTCCTTTGGGCGCGCGCCCCATTGGAATAATTCATTACCGTTCTCATCGAAAGCCACAAGTTTAGGAATGCTGCGTGATGTTCCATTTGCTAGGTAGAGGTCCATAATATCTAAGTTGGAATCTCTCAGAACTATTCTAAGATTAATTAAAGGATTGTGTTCTGCAATTTTAGCAATGTATGGTAGATTTTGTGCGGAGTCGCCACACCAAGCCTCAGAAATAACCATCCATATCTGTGGTGATGATATTTTTTTAATTAATCCCAGAAGTTCTTCGTCTATTTTATAAGTTCTTAAAATTCTAGATACTCTTTGATAGTTTAACTGAACCATCGGAAAATCTTCTTTCTCTTTATCTGAAAGTTTTGATAGATCAGATATTTCAGAATCTAATTTCATCTTTTCAACATATTCAGAAAATGTTAAAGCGTTATGAAGCCGTTTATCTATAAAAAATTGATGAGCCATTTGTTACTCCGTATTTTTTGTTTGTAAAGATAATCAAGAATTTTGAAGCAATTATATTCTTTTGGGTGTTCAAAATTGTATTCAAAACAATAACAAATGTCTTATTGAGTAAACATTTCTTTCGGTTATTGAACCATTTTGGACTATTTTCAGCATTATTTTAGTGGCACATTCCTTGTCTATATTGATCTGTATTAAACAATGAGGTACGTCATGAAAAAGACAATATTAATAGCAACGGCGCTCATCATTTTTATGAGTATTAAATTAGATGCGAGACCGAACTTAGGGATTTCGTTTAATTTCTTTTATTCTTCGCTTCGATCTTACGGTGAGTGGATACAATTAGACAACGATTTGGTTGTTTGGCATCCTAACGGAGTAGCGAATAGCTGGCGTCCTTATTCAATAGGACGTTGGAGCTGGACTGCCGACGGCTGGTATTGGGATTCGTACGAACCGTTTGGATGGGCAACGTATCATTACGGAAGATGGTACGATGACGACTATTACGGATGGATTTGGATCCCAGATTATGAATGGGGACCTTCATGGGTAGAATGGAGATATGATGATGATTACATTGGCTGGGCTCCGCTTCCGCCTTATGCAAGTTTTAATATGAATTTTGGAATCCATTTTTCAATCGGATGGCATTCACATTACAATTATTGGAATTTTGTCGGCTATAACAGATTCTATGATCGCAGAGTTTACAATTATTTCTTAGATGAAAGACGTTGTGAAAACATTTTTACACGAACTAGATATCGTACAAATTATTATTCTGATCGAGATAGAATTATCAACGGTGGAATAGACAGATCATTCATTGAACGCAGAGGAGGTTACAGAATA
>JAKAMS010000163.1 GCA_021812745.1 Bacteroidota bacterium
ATATTCCTAAACTCATTACGCGTTTCATGGATTGCATTTCTGACAAAAAAACAAAAGTATTACTTATTAATAATCTCGGTTGTTCTCTCAATATTATTTGGTATGGACTATGCCATTGTAATGGAGAGCAGCATTATGCGCGAAATTCTTTTTGCTTTTTCACCAGGTCTTCATACCGTTATAAGTCTGGTAATGATTTACGGCATAATAAATTTTGGAGTAATATTTTTTACGACTCTATTTCATTTACCAACTGCAGAAGCATTTGACCGCAAAGCCGATGAAGTTTCTTCCATGATGGATCTTACAAAACTTGTCACACAGGTATTCGATTTTAAGGAATTGGCAGAAACGATTACGACTATTACCACACGCGTCTGCAACGCAGACTCCGCTTGGTTAGTCACTAAGAAAGATAATAATATTGAACTCGGCTCGGTTCATAATATCGGGTTTGTTGATGCCGACAGAATTACAAATCAACTATTCGGTTCAGGTGAAAAAGATTACGACACAATTGAAATTGTTCAATACGATATTATTAATCATACGGTAAAAAACCACGAGCAGAATTTCAAATCAATAGCAATTGCGCCTTTGAAAGTGCACGATAACATTAACGGGTATCTTTTTGCGGCAAGACAGCGTGATAATAATTTTGATCTGGATGAAAAGAAAGCAGTTCAAGCTTTTGCAGATTATGCGGCAGTTGCTCTCGAAAACGCGAAACTGATTGGAGAGTCAATTGAAAAAGAACGGCTTGAAAAAGAATTTGATGTTGCGCGCGATATTCAGAGAAAAATTCTTCCGAGCACAATTCCAACTTCAGACCAGTTGCAAATATCAGCGCTCTTTGTTCCGGCATTTGAAGTCGGAGGTGATTACTATGATTTTTTTGAACTTGAAGACGATAGATTAGGATTTGTAGTAGCTGATGTTTCAGGTAAAGGAATCAGCGCCGCTTTTATTATGGCGGAAGTAAAGGGAATTTTTGAATCTCTCTCTAAAATAATATCTAACCCGCGTGAACTTTTGATTAATGTGAATAATATCCTAAAAGGAAGTCTGGATAAAAAGAATTTTGTTACCGCAGTTTACGGGATTATAAACAAAAAGACCGGCGTTATGAATTTTGCTCGGGCGGGGCACACACCGGTTCATATATGCAGTTCGGAAAAAATAGAACGGCATCAACCCGCCGGCATTGGGTTGGGGCTTGATTATACCGCAGGTTTTGCCGCCTCAATAAAAGAAATGGAAATTCAATTGAAGAATAATGATATTGTAATTTGTTATTCTGATGGTATTCCAGAAGCTAAAAATAAGTTAGAAGAAGATTTTGGATATGATAGATTAGACTCTATATTAACAAAAAATTGTTCTGAGAATCTTGATAGAATTTCAAATAACATTATGCAGGAATTAACGGTTTTTTCTCAAAGTCATTCTCAGCATGATGATATCACATTGGTAATTTTTAAGTGGAATCAAAAAAAATAATAATAGCAGGAGTTATTTAATGGCGGATTTCAATGTCAACTTACGAGGAGTCGGTTCCGTAAGTGTGATTGATGTAAAAGGGTATCTTGATGCCCATACCGCACCGGAGCTAGAAAATGTCTTCAACAAGTTGCTCGATGAACGTCAGTTCAAAGTTGTAGTTAATTTCAACGAGTTGAAGTATATAAGCAGCGCCGGGCTTGGTGTTTTTATGGCATACGTAGAAACAATGAGGGAAAACAGCGGCGATATCAAGTTCTCTAACATGAAAGAAAATGTTTACAACATTTTCGATCTACTCGGCTTTCCAATTTTATATGAATTTTTCAAAGAAGAAAAAGAAGCTCTTCAAAAATTTGATTCTCAAGGATAAGATTGAATTCTTCTAATAAAATATTTGAAAAAGAACTTCTTATTAAAAGTACTACCGACAATCTTGCTTTGATAAGAGAATTTACAAGATCTGCGGCAGAAGAAAGCGGGTTTTCCGATGAAACCATCGGCAAAATAATTCTTGCTGTAGATGAAGCTTGCACCAACATTATTAAACACGCCTACAAATATTCTCCCGATGGCAACATTTTCATCACTATCAAGTTCGAAGGCAATAAATTTATTATTGCAATAACCGATGAGGGTAATCATTTCGATCCTGCTCGTGTGCCGGAACCCGACTTAATTCATTACTATAAACAGAAACGTGCCGGCGGGCTTGGTATGTTTCTTATGAAAAAACTTATGGATGAAGTTAAGTACTCTACCCTTACCGGAAATAAAAACCAAGTTATTTTAGTAAAATATCTTTCCTAATTGTCATGCAACAATTAGATAACAATGCCGCCCTTAGAAATTTTTCTGCTCTTGTAGATTTTAGCAATCTTATTAATTCAACATTAGATCTGAATTTTACACTCAATAATATCCTGCTTACATGTTTTGGAAAGTTTCATACTACAAAGGGATTGATTGCGCTTTTTAATGAAGCGAATAATCTTGAAATAAGTGCATCAAAAGGAATTCCAAAACAAATTTTAGAAAATTTTCCAAAAATCTCCTTTGACGAATATAAATCTGATGGGCTTATAAATGAATTTGTTCAGCGTAATAACTTTTCCATTCTTCAGGAAATTCATTCTACTGATGGACTTAAAGGGATAATAATTCTAGGTCAAAGATTAACCAATAAACCATACGAAGATGAAGATATTAATTTTCTGAAAACAATTTTAAACATTGGTTCAACCGCAATAGAAAATTCTATTGTCGTTGAGAAATTAAAAAAAGCGAACCGCAGCCTTGACGCTAAAGTAAACCAGCTCAGCTCTCTTTTCGATTTGAGCAAAGAGTTCAGCGGCATTTTGCAGATAGAAATGGTGAGTAAAATGCTTGTCTATTCTTTGATTGGACAGATGATGGTTTCTAAATATTCTGTAATATCATGTGCGGGAAATATTCTAAGCTTTTTGGAAAATCGGTTTGATGAGACACATCTTAGAACTGTTCTTAAAAGTTGTGATTCGAACCAGTTTATTAAGCCGATGACACGAAACGAATTTGTTGAAGAACTAAAACCATTCGCAGAAGTTGGTGTTGATTTGATTGTGCCAATGCAGATTAAAGGAGAAACAAAAGGTTTGATTCTTCTCGGAAAAAGGATTAATGAGCTTCAGTATAGTCAATCAGATATTGAGTTTGTATCCTCGGTCGGAAGTCTGGCAATAATTTCTATTGAGAACGCGCGTTTGTTTAAGGAAACGCTTGATAAGCAACGACTCGAAAAAGATCTTGAGACTGCTCGGAATATTCAAAATAATTTACTGCCAAAATCAATTCCGGCTCTTTCTAATTTTGAAATAGCAGCTTTTAATAAATCTGCCCGTATGGTTGGCGGAGATTATTACGATATAGTTAAACTCGATGATAACAATGTTTTGTTTGCCATTGCAGATGTTTCCGGTAAAGGTGTTCCCGCCGCTTTGTTAATGGCTAACATTCAAGCTTTTTTAAAGTCTATTTGCAAAATGAAACTTCCGCTTGTTGTTGCAACAAACCTTATGAATGATTTAGTCGCGGAAAATACTACGATGGGAAGCTTCATAACGTTTTTCTGGGGAATAATTGATAACGAAAAAAAAGAAATTAGTTATGTTAATGCAGGTCACAACCCGCCGCTTTTAATCCGTAACGGTGAAATTACCAAACTAAGAAAAGGGGGAATGATATTAGGTGTGATGCAGACAGTAATTCCTTACCTTTCAGAAGTTGTTCAGCTTAAAAGCGGGGATGCGATTGTTCTTTTTACCGATGGCATTACTGAGGCAATGAATGATAAATGGGAAGAATATTCGGATGAAAGACTTGAAGAACTTGTGCGCCAAAAATATCAAGAAAATTCTAACAACATTCTCTCTCACATTAGATTCAGCGTTGAAGATTTTACTCATGGCGCCGAGCAATCCGACGACATCACCTGTCTGGTAATTAAGGTAAAATGATATGAAAGAGATATTCAAAAAATTTTGGGTCAAGAATCAAAAAAAAATTATTCTTGCAACCACAGTTGTTCTTTTACTAATCGGGATAGCTAATTTCTTTTTTATTTTTGAAGTTACTGCGCAGTCAAACGATGAATGCCTTTGGATCGAAAAAAAATCCGCTGAAGGTGATTCCATCAAAGTATATTTCTATCAAGTGAAAGAGAACGGTGTTACGTGGAATGCCGGTATTAGAAATGGCGACCAGCTGCTTGCAATAGACGGTGTAAGATTAATAAATAACCTTGTTGCTTCCCGCACATTAGACAAAATTCAGTCAGGCGATTACGCCACATACAAAATCCTTAAAGACGGTAAAATTCTAGAAGTCCAGATACTTGTAAAAAAATTGATAAACTTCAGCGGACTTGCGTTTGCTTTACTCTCTTTTATCTGGGTTATCGTTGGTTTCATTGTGGTGATGGCAAAGGCTGAAGGTTCTACACAGATGGCGTTTTATAAAGTTGGAATTGCCGCCACTTTTTATTCTATGATTGATATGTTATACAGGGGGCAACAAGTACCTAATCCTATATTCGAAAGCGTTTTCGTTCTAATGGCTGTTGACATTTTTATAACTATTGGCGGTGTATTTTTCCCATTCTTGCTAATTCGTTTCTTCTCCCTTTTCCCAAAAGAAATTCCTCTTCTTAACAAAAAATGGTTTAAGCGGGCGTTAAACTTTAGTCCCTTTATTCTTTTTGTAATTGTTTATACTCTCAAGATAATTTTTGTTTTTAACAAAGGCGGCAATGATAAAATTTATACAATGATCACCAACGGAATAGGATTACTAGTCGGCATCTCTCTAATAATCGGGTTGATATTATTATTTTACAACTATGTTAAATTGCAAACCAAGCAGGAGCGAAATGCAATCTTCGTGATTTTAGTGTCTTATATGGTTTCAGTTGTAGCACTTGTTTTCTCTTCCACTTTGGCCGCACAGTTTGCTACAAATGTTTTTAACAATCCTTATTATTTCATGCCGATTATATTGATCTCTCTGCTGCCGATTGCGTTTGGTTACTCCATATTCCGTTATTCTTTGATGGATGTAAGTGAAGTTGTTAAAAATACAATTGTGTACGGTGCGGCAACAGTTGCTCTTGCTGCAATTTATTTTTTAATTGTTTATTTAATAGGACAATCCATAAGCGCGGCAATCGGTACCGAATATCAGGGCGCCATTGCATTAATTGTATTTGTTGTTTTTGCTGTTGTCTTTCAATCAACTAAAGACAAGTTTCAGGATTATCTTACCGAAAAATTTTATCCCGAGCAGTTTGCGTTTCAGACCCGGCTTCTCACTTTCAGCAACGAAGTTTCCAGTATTGTAGGTCAGGATAATATTCTTGATTCTACTCTGGATATGTTTGTTAAATCACTCCGGATTAAGACATTCGGATTGCTGCTTCGTGATGATGAAGATATTTACCGGCTTGAAAGGCAGCAGGGCATTTCCAATTCATGGTTCCGTATAGATGATAAAAAGAATTTGATTGAAGATTTTTTGCTCAAGCGATCTACTATTGGAATGAAACCTCTTCTTGAGAGGCAGGACTTTAGGGAAATCTGGGGAGAAGATGCAGACCGGCTTATAGTTGAAGATATATTTACTGTAATACCGTTATTTATAAAAAAGAAAGTTATTGGATTGCTTTTATTCGGTTTGAAGCAGTCAGGTTCTCGTTTCTCGGGAAAGGACATTGATCTTTTAGTCTCTGCAGCAAATCAGGTTGCGGTTTCTATAGAGAATGCTCGGTTATATGAATCCGAAACTGAAAAACAAAAGATGGAACGCGATTTAGAAAATGCCAGACGCATTCAAGAAACATTACTGCCTAAAGTTTTTCCAAAAATAGAAGGGCTCGATTTTTCCGGCAAGATGATTCCGGCAATGCATGTAGGCGGAGATTATTTTGATCTGATTAAGATATCGGATAAGAAATTATTTGTTGCTGTCGGAGATGTTTCCGGCAAAGGATTAAGCGCATCGTTCTACATGTCTAAATTACAGACTATGATTCGTCTCTATTG
>JAKAMS010000164.1 GCA_021812745.1 Bacteroidota bacterium
CGGAGTCAAAAAATATCATGATTCTCTTTTTCAGTTCAATCAAATGTTTCATTTAAATATTCAATCAGCTATCTTTCAACCAAGAAAATTAAAAGACAAAAAAAATGTTTGATGCAAAAGAATTAGCACGTAAAGCGGTAGAAGCAAAGAGCAAAGCTCTTCCTACTTATTCCAACTTTCATGTAGGCGCAGCACTAATAACGGAAAGCGGCGTTATTTATAAGGGCGCTAATATTGAAAATTCTTCGTATGGATTAACTATTTGTGCTGAACGCACAGCGGTATTCCAAGCGATACTAGATGGTGAAAGAAAATTCGAAGCGATTGCAATTGCAGGCGACTCGGAAGATTTTCTTCCTCCTTGCGGCGCATGCAGACAAGTTCTTGCAGATTTATGCGGCAAAGACCTTGAAGTAATTTTGACAAACCAGAAAGGCGAAATAAAAACATTTAGATTGGAAGAACTTCTTCCCTTTTCATTCGGCGAGGAATTTTTAAAACCATGATGGAATTCACTCCTCACTCAAGTCCCACTAATACCGGCTGGATAGAAGTTGTTGCCGGATGTATGTTCAGCGGTAAAACTGAAGAACTGATTAGAAGATTACGCAGAGCCAATATTGCGCGTCTCAATGTAAAAATTTTCAAACCAAAGATTGATATCCGCTACTCTGAAAGTGAAATTGTTTCTCACAGCGAACAATCATTGCCCTCAATATTGGTAGATTCTCCAAATGAAATTTTAACTTTATCCGAAGAAGCTCAGGTTGTAGGAATTGATGAAGCTCAGTTTTTTAGTAATGATTTAGTAGAAGTATGTAATAAACTTGCTAATCAAGGTAAACGTGTAATTGTTGCCGGACTCGATCAAGACTATCGCGGAATTCCATTTGAACCGATGCCCCAGCTTCTTGCAATTGCAGAATATATAACAAAAACTTTAGCTATTTGTGTTGTATGCGGAAATCCTGCCGATAAAACTCAGCGCAAAGTTGTTTCAACAGAACGAGTGCTCGTTGGCGCAGCGGATAGTTACGAAGCCCGCTGCCGAAAGTGTCATTACATTCCTGAATAAACCAATAGGACCTAACTAAATGGAATTTTTTATATCTCTCTTAAGAGGCATTGGCGGAATAATCATTTTACTTGGAATTGCATTTTTATTTTCTAACAACAAGAGAAATATTAATTGGCGGCTTGTTGCAACAGGAATTATTATTCAAGTTCTCTTTGCTATTTTTATTATTCATAGTGAAACATTGAGGCATTGGTTTTTCCCTCTCGGCTGGCCAAAAGATCTAGTTAATTGGTTAGGAACTGCAATTGTTAGTCTGCTTGGATTTACAATGGAAGGTTCCAGATTTGTTTTTGGGAAATTAGCAAATAGTTATGGTCCCGATAGTCTCGGCTTTTATTTTGCGTTTCAAGTTTTACCTACAATAATTTTTGTTTCCGCTCTCACTTCACTCCTTTATTATTTGGGAATACTTCAGTTAGTTGTAAAAGGAATGGCATGGGTGATGGCAAAATTGATGGGCACAAGCGGGGCTGAATCTCTTTCGAACACCGCAAATATTTTTGTCGGACAAACAGAAGCACCTCTGCTAATAAGGCCTTACATTGAAAAGATGACGAACTCTGAACTCTTGACAATAATGATTGGTGGTATGGCAACCATAGCCGGCGGTGTTATGGCAAGTTACATTCAGATGCTTGGTCAAACTTTTGCTGAGGTTTATAAGATAAGTATTCAAGACGCACAAATTAAATTTGCAATTCAACTTCTTGCGGCAAGCACAATGGCAGCACCCGCCTCTTTAGTAGTTGCAAAAATTCTTTATCCGGAAACAGGCGATCCTGTAACTCGCGGAACCGTCAGATTAAAAGTTGATAAAAATGCATCAAACGTAATTGAAGCAACTGCAACCGGTGCCGCTGATGGTTTGCAGCTAGCTTTAAACGTTGCCGGAATGCTTCTTGCCTTTATTGCTTTGATAGCATTAATAAATTATTTATTTACTGGATTTGGTGATTTAATTGGAATAAATAATTACCTGAGAGCAAATTTTGGCGCTCCACTTTCTATGCAATTAATTTTTGGAGTTGTGCTGCGATACCTTGCTGTTGGAATTGGCGTACCATGGAATGACGCTTATAATTTCGGTAGTCTGATTGGTACTAAAGTTGTTTTGAATGAATTTGTTGCATACGTTGATTTAACAACTATTATAAAAGCCGGAACTATGAGCCCAAAGGGAATGATGATGGCTACTTATGCCCTGTGCGGATTTGCAAATTTTTCTTCGATAGCAATTCAAATCGGCGGTATCGGTCCATTAGCTCCTTCTAGAAAAAAAGATATTGCCGCATTAGGATTAAGAGCAGTCCTTGGCGGAACAATAGCAACCTTAATGACAGCCACACTTGCAGGAATTCTTGTTCAATGATAAATCTAAATTCTAAATACCGCGAAACACTTGAAGCTATTGCAAAACAAATTCCTTTTGAACCGGAAATCTGCTTAATACTTGGAAGCGGACTTGGCGACTTTGCTGAAAAAGTGGAGACTGTTAAATCAATTTCTACCTCTTCACTTCCCAACTATCCAGTATCAACAGTTCAAGGTCATCATGGATATCTTCATTTTTCAAAATACCTAGAGAAAAAACTTTTAATCGTTCAAGGAAGAATTCATTTTTATGAAGGTTACTCTTTATCACAATGTGTTCTTCCGGTTCACATTGCATCAAAATTGAATTGCGATAAAATAATATTAACCAATGCCGCCGGGGGTGTAAATCCAAATTTTAAACCCGGTGATTTGATGCTGGCTTCTTCTCTAAATGGTATTAATATTAAAATGGAGTTGACAGAATTAATCGGGCTAGCAAGTCTAAAACAAAAGAATGCTTTATTAGATTTTCCCAGCAAAGAGATAAACGAAAAAATTAAAACTGCCGCACTTGAAGAAAAGATTCCTTTACAAGAAGGAGTTTACTGGCTTACTAAAGGTCCAAGTTATGAAACGCCAGCGGAAGTAAAGATGGTGCGTAAATTTGGCGGCGATGCTGTTGGTATGTCAACAGTACATGAAGCAATCTATGCTGCTTCTATTGGATTAAAAGCTGCGTCAATTTCTTGCGTTACAAATTATGCGGCTGGATTATCAGATCAAAAACTTTCTCATACTGAAGTAATGGAAACTGCAGAATTAGTAAAACATAACTTTGAACGTTTGGTAAAAAAAACTATAGAGTTGTTATAGAGTAGTTGACAATATTGATGCTGCCGTTACAATCGCGGTTTCTGAACGTAATCTATTTTCTGCAAGACTAATCCGTAATTCTGAATTTTCAATTCCCGCCTCGGCGGACAATCTCAGCTCA
The DNA here is from genome assembly GCA_021812745.1 of Bacteroidota bacterium. The sequence goes on from JAKAMS010000164.1 coordinate 3,387, forward strand.
TCTTCAGTAAAACCTCCCTCGGGACCGAAAATGAAGAAATAATTGCTAATTGCAAATTTAGAATTGAGAATAGGCATTAAGGAATTCAATGTTTGACCGGCATTCTGATCAAATAGAATTTTTGTGCCGCTAAGTTTAAATATTTCAGAAAAATTTTTTACATAAGATACTTTTGGCAGCCACGCTCGCAGTGATTGCTTCATTGCAGCAATTAAAATCTTTTCCCACCTTTCAATTTTTTCTCCTTTTGCTACAGTTCGCGTTGAATCAAAAACTATAAAATTTGTTATTCCTAATTCAACAGACTTTTCTAAAGCGTATTCAAATCTATCCGCACTCTTTAACCGTGGAATGCAGAAACAAATACCGGCAAGTTTATTTTCATATTCTGTTGATTCAATAATTTCAGCGGAGACTCTCTTTTTTTCAATTGAGGTTATGGAAGATTTATAGATAGTTCCTTTTCCATCCGTTACATAAACCAAATCACCAGAATTATGGCGCATCACGTTTAAAATGTGATGACATTCTTCTCCTTCAATTGGAATTTGATTTCCAACTATAGGTTTATTCGTATAGTATAACTCAACGTCAGAAAGAAAAACCGATGCCAACTATAAATTCTCCTCTTCCAAGTTCATTTAAAGCATATTCAAAACGAATCGCACTGTAAGGTAAGAATAAAAATGTTAGACCAAAACCGTAGCCGGAATAAAATTGATTTATTGAAATTGGTTTTCCATTATTAAATGTATTTCCGGCGTCTACAAAACCGGTTAAATAAATTCCTATTCGCGCAGACGTTAATTTTTCCGGCAAGAGAGGAAGTTTGAGACTAAAATTCCATTCTTTCACAATTGGATAGCTGACTTCAAAAGAAGTGAGCAGAAAATTATTGCCTTCTCTAATATCACGGTAATGACCGCGCACGCGTTCATAATATCCAAGATAAGAATAATCGTAAAATGGAATTACGTTGCCGAAAGTGGTTCTGTATTCTATGCGCCATTTGCCGCTTAACTGCTCGAATAATGTTCTATATTCGCGGAAATCTAATTCAATTTCATTGTAATTAATATTATTGATACCAAATCCTTTGTGGTAATAAGTTAGCAAAGTATATAAACCTTCCTCCGAATATTGCTTTAGATCGCGCGAGTCATAAATATAACCAATCCCTCCAAAGATCAGGCGGTCATTTTTTCCTCCCGAAGCAGTAATTCCTTTTATCGCATAAGGATTTTCTAAATAATTGAAACCAAGTGAAACGAAACCAGTGTTGAATGGATTAAATCTTTTGCTGATAGAGATACTTTGAGAAAATATTTTATACTGAAAATCTTCTCCCGTTAATTTTTTTGCTGAGATACTTTTGTTAGTAAATTTAGTATATGAAGCTAAGAATGTTAGTCCAATACCATCTTCGAAGATTAAGGAAGGATTATTATACAAGACCGAATATGTCGGATCGTAACCAAATCCAATCATTGCTCTAAGGTTTTCATTTCTTCCCCGGAAATTTTTGTAAAGTAAATTAATTCCGTATGTGGCTTTCGCAAAATCGCCGTTGTTTGCTCTTAGAAAAGGGATGGGATATATGTACCAGCTTTCATAAAGACGAATCTCAAGAATGTTTTTGTTTTGCTCGTTGTGAATTATAAAATTAACACGGTTGAACAATGCCAGACTAAATACCCTCTCTTTGTTGAACCGCAATATTTTTCCGGTTACAATATCGCCCGGTTGAAATGTTAACTCCCGCAGTATTACAAATTCTTGAGTTTTGTCATTGCCAGTAATTCTTATAGAATCAATTTTTATTGATTCACTATCCTTTACTAAGAGAGAGTCGGCTTCTTCCGCATAAAGATTGTTGTCAATGAGTGCAAAAAAAATAATTGAAAGGAGAAATAAATATTTTTTGCTAAGCAGTATTTTCATTTGGAGGGGCAACTAATTGCGGTTTGCTTTACACAAATTATAATAAACAGCTATACACTTATCCTGAATTGTATAAATACCCTTTTCAATTACAGGTTGAACTGCCTTATCATTTCTAATTCCTTGTTGTAGCCAAAGTACTTTCGGATTTTTTTTGATTACATCATCAATGATATCGGGAATAGTTTCCGCTCTTCTGAATACATCAACAATATCAATATCAAAAGGAACAGCAGAGAGATTGGGATAGACCTCAATCTCTCCAGCTTTTTTAATATTAGGATTAACTCCGACTACTTTGAATCCCTTATTAACAAGAAATTCTGCTATCTGTCTGCTTGTTCTATCTGAATTGTCCGATAATCCAACGACAGCAATAGTTTTAGTTTCAGAAAGTAAACGGCATATTTCATTTAATTCTATTACTTCTTTCACTTGGCAACTTCCTCTATGTATTCAGTAATAGGGACACAACTGCAAACTAAATTTCTATCGCCGTATGCATTATTAATTCTTCCTACCGTTGGCCAAAATTTATTCTGTTTGGTTTCTGTTGTTGGAAAAACCGCCGCTTCGCGCGTGTACGGATGATTCCAATTATCAGAAATTACATTCTCAACCGTATGAGGTGAATTTTTCAATGGATTATCTTCTCTTCCGATAGTTCCTTTTTGAATCTCGTCAATTTCTTTCCTAATTGAAATCAGCGCATTACAAAATTTATCAAGCTCACG
>JAKAMS010000165.1 GCA_021812745.1 Bacteroidota bacterium
CAAAGCGCGCACGTAAAATTAACGACGATAATAAAACTGAATTCAATTCTTTACTCAGTACAATGACTACCGGGCATGAAGATGAGTTCGAAGAGAGAGAAAATCCCGAACAAATGAAACTTTCTCTGGATTTTGAGAAGAGAGAAAAAGCCCATATTCAAGCGCTTAAAGAGTTAGTTGATAACAAAATTGAATACAGATATAAAGACATAAAATAATTTGCGAAGTTGTTTTACTGAAATTGAAGCGGAAGAATTTTAATTAGTTCTTCCGCTTTCTTTTTTAATTTGAAATTGATTATTCTGGTTCAACAAATTTTCTTAAATTCTCTTCGGAAATCTGTGTACAAGTTCAAAATCTCTATCTAAGGTGTTGGCTCTGTTTTGGAATTGACAACAAAAAAATTATTAATCGAAGCAATTAAAGATCAGCAGAATATATTCGGTGATTTTCTGCTTGAGAACGTGAATGAATCCGTGGAGGAATCGTTGAGCAAAAAAAGTGCGGCTATCAAAGAAATAGATAAAATTGAAGTCTCCTTAACCGAAAATTTATTCGTCGAAAATTTTCAGAAAGCGGAATCACTTACTGATCTTAACAGTCAGATTTGTGACTGCCAGAAATGTGCGCTTGGTAAGACGAGAACTAAATTTGTATTTGGAGTCGGCAATCCAAACGCAGATGCGATGTTAATTGGCGAGGCACCGGGGCGTGACGAGGATTTGCAGGGAGAACCATTTGTAGGACGTGCCGGCAAACTGCTTAACGATATTCTCAGAGCAATCAAGTTTGAACGTGAAGATGTTTACATTGCAAATATTTTAAAATGTCGCCCGCCGAATAACCGCGATCCGCTGCCCGGCGAAATGGAAACATGTATTCCTTATCTTCACAAACAAATTGATCTTGTTAAACCAAAAATTATTTTGTGTCTGGGAAGAGTAGCGGCAAACGGATTGCTCGATAAAAAATTATCACTGGGTCAGCTTCGCGAGTCCGTATACGATTTTAACGGAATAAAGGTAATGGCAACATATCATCCCGCGGCTCTTTTGCGTAACCCAAATTGGAAACGCGGCTGCTGGGAAGATGTTCAAAAATTCAGAAAACTTTACGATGACTTAACGGCAAACTGAAATGGCAAAACGAACTATAAACAAACAAGACGGAAAAAAAGAACGCGACATTGAAAAATTGAAAGCCGCTTCGAAACTTCCTCCTTCTGTACCGGAAGTGGAAATGGCTGTGCTTGGTGCAATGTTGATTGACAACGATGCTGTTCCCAAAGCAATCGAAATATTAAAACCGGAATCGTTTTTCGATAAACGGAACAGAATTATTTTCGAATCCATGTCTTCTCTTTATGAATCGAATGAGCCGATTGACACTGTTTCGGTTTATGAAGAGTTGAAAAAATCCGGCAAAGGAGAAGAAGCCGGCGGCGCCGCTTACCTTAGTAAACTTACTCAAGATATTTCTTCCGCAGCAAATATTGATTACCACGCACGCGTTGTTTTGGAGAAATGGATTCTCCGGCAGCTTATTCATTCATCTTTTGAAATTGCATCTGCCGCATACGAAGGTAGCGAAGATGTTTTTGATCTTCTTGATGCCGCCGAAGCAAAAATATTTCAGATCTCCGAAAAGGGAATTAAAGAGTCGTTCAAATCAATGGATAAAGCCGTAAAAGAAGCGCTCGAATTGATTGAGGCGATCCATTCAAAAAGTATCGGTACGTTTGCTGTTCCTTCCGGATTTTTTGAATTGGATGATCTTCTTGGCGGCTTCCAAAAATCGGATTTGATAATTATTGCCGCTCGTCCTTCAATGGGTAAAACGGCATTTGCTATGTCTGCCGCCCGTAATGCCGCAATTGATCACGGTGTTCCAATTGCAGTCTTCAGTTTGGAAATGGCTACGATACAGCTTGCAACAAGATTAATTTCTGCAGAAGCTAGAATCAATGCACATAACGTTCGTACCGGTAAATTTAAACCGGAAGAAGGCGCAAAAATAAGCCGCACCGTTCATAAGCTAAGCAAAGCCCCGATTTATATAGATGATACACCAGCAATCTCAATTCTAGAACTTCGTGCCAAAGCAAGACGGTTAAAGAATGAAAAAAATATCGGTTTGATAATTATAGATTACTTGCAGCTTCTAAGTGCATCATACAATATGGAAAGCCGTGAGCGTGAAATTTCTACAATCTCCCGTTCTTTAAAAGCTCTTGCAAAGGAATTGAACATACCTGTAATTGCGCTCTCACAGTTAAACCGTCAAGTTGAATCTCGAACCGATAAAAGACCAATGCTTTCGGATTTACGCGAGTCCGGCTCGATAGAGCAGGATGCCGATGTTGTTCTGTTTTTGTACCGTCCGGAAGTTTATGGTATTACACAATTTTCTAGCGGCGATATGAATGGCGAAACTACCGAAGGTGTTGCAGAAGTTATAATAGGCAAGCAAAGAAACGGTCCTATCGGAGATGTTAAATTGCGTTTCATAAAAGATTATGCGCGGTTTGAAAATTTAGACAGGTTTAGACAGCAATTACCTGCCGGAGCTGAACAAGCGGCTATTACTTCGGGAGCCGAGGATTTTCCGATATGAAAAAATTATTTTTATTCCTTTTTGTCTTATGGTTCTCGTCAAATAATCTCGCGCAAACAATTTATATGCAGAAAGATGTTGATCTATGCAATTCAAAGTTTCAGTTAGCAGTTGATAAAAATCTCTCATCGCTTCCAATCAATCAAATAATTGTTGAAATCGGAAAAAGTTTTCTCGGGACTGATTATTCCGCAAGCTCACTTGAAAAAGGCGATGAAGAAAAACTTGTTGTTCATCTAACTGGATTAGATTGTTATACATTTCTTGAATCGTCTCTGGTCTTTGCCCGGTGTATTAGAGAAGGTAAGACAAGTTTTGATGATTATAAGAATGAACTTACAAACATTCGTTACAGAGGTGGAAAACTGGAAGAATATCCTTCTCGGCTTCACTACTTCTCCGATTGGATTTTTGATATGAACAAACGAAGAATAGGTAAAGATATTACTAAAGAAATTGGTGGCAAACCTTACGATAAGAAAATTAATTTCATGAGCACACATGTTGATGCTTATCACCAGTTAAAAAATAATTCCAAATATGTTGATGAGATAGCTAAGATTGAAAAAGATATTTCTTCAAGAAAATATTTTTACATTCCTCAAGATGAGATTTCGAAAGTAGAAGATAAAATCCAAAGCGGGGATATTATAGGAATAACTACGAATGTAGAAGGACTTGATATAGCCCATACCGGAATTGCGATTAGAATGGAAGACGGAAGAATTCATTTAATGCACGCACCGAATGTCGGTTACAAAGTTCAGATAACGGAAAAACCGCTCGCCGATTACATTAAAGGAAATAAAAAACAAACGGGAATAATGGTTTTAAGAGTTTCCGAAGTAAGTGAATAAATTACATGTTGTCATTCTGGCGAAGGCCAGAATCTAATTTAGATTCCGGACCAAGTCCGGAATGACAAGAACTTTATTTTTTTACCAAGCTTAATAGCACTTCAATATTTTCCAAATCCTCTTTCTGATCTTTTCCTTTTGGAGTTTCTAAAATCTTAGGTACCTTCTCAAGTTTCTTGTCGTTCATAATATTTGTAAAACCGTCCAATCCTATGAATCCTTTGCCAATGTGATCATGCCGGTCAACTTTACTCCCTAAATCTTTTTTGCTGTCGTTCATATGAAGACACTTCAGCAAATCCAAACCGATAATCTCATCAAACTCTTTAATGACTTTTTTATATTCCTTTGCGTCTTTAATATTGTAACCGGCAGCCCAAATATGAGCAGTGTCAATACATACGCACATTCTTTCCTTTTCATCAACCATATCAATAATTTTTTTCAACTGCTCAAAGCGGTAACCAAGCGCATTGCCTTGTCCGGCAGTTGCTTCCAGCATACTCATTACTTTGTAGCCTTTTGTCTTCTCGTGTGCGATGTTAAGCGATTCGGAAATAATTTTTAATCCTTCTTCTTCACCTTGTCCGCCGTGAGAACCGGGATGAAAATTCAGATATGGAATAGCAAGCTGTTCGCAGCGGTTCAGTTCATCAAGAAAAGATTTACGTGATTTCTCCAAATTCTCCGGATCTTTAGCGCAAAGATTTATTAAGTATGAATCGTGAGAGACAACAACTTTTATATTAGAGTTACTTTGTTTTTCCTTAAATGCGATGATCTCTTTTTCCGGAATATCTTTTTGAAACCAGCGGTTATTGTTTTTTGTGAAAAGTTGTATGGCTGTAAAACCGAGCGATTCTCCGCCGTCAATTGCCGAATCAACTCCGCCGCTGACAAATACATGAGCGCCCATTAAGTGTTTCATTGCTAATCCTTTCATTTATTCATTTTCTTGATCGTAATCATGCTCTTGCTCTTTTTTTATGATCAAGAATTAATTTTGTTTTTGATTCAAAGATAATATTATTGCTATGAAGAATTTATGGAATGATGGAGAGAAATGAAAATATTTATTACCGGCGGAAGCGGTTTGTTAGGTCAATACCTTAATATTGAACTCAGTAAGAAATACGAAATATTAACACAATACCAATTCAACATTGGCAATTGTGCAAGTTATAATAACGTTCAATTATCTATAACAGATTTTCAGAAACTCGAAAAGATTTTTTCTTCATTTAATCCGGAAATTGTAATTCATACAGCCGCCGTTTCAAATCCGGAAAAAGCAGATAAACTTTCTGCCGATATTGTTTATGATATAAATGTGAATGCTACAACAAATCTTGCCGGACTTTGTTCGCAACACAATTCAAAACTTATTTATTTATCAACCGATTTGGTTTATGCCGGTTACCGTAGTTCATACTTGAAAGAAGATGCTAAATTGATCCCAATTTCTTTATATGCCGAAACTAAATTAATGGGTGAGGTTAAAATCAAAGAAACATTTGATAACTATCTCATTCTGCGCGAAGCTCTTCTAATAGGATTTGGGTTAAACCATTCTAGGAATAATTTTCATTTGATGTACGAGAACCTTGCCAACAAAAAACCGGTTAATCTGTTTGTTGATCAATTTCGCACTCCGCTTGAATTGCATGATTCTGCCCGGATAATAGGAAGTTTAATCGAAAAAAATATTCACGGAGAAATTATAAATCTTGGCGGGACAGAGAGATTTTCCAGATATGAATTGGGCGAAATTCTTTGCGAGGAAACGGGCTTCGATAAAAATCTGTTAGTCAAAAGAACAATGGAAGAAGCCGAACTCGCATACAAAGTTGCCGATGTATCGATGAGTACTGAAAAACTTCAGTCTTACGGCATTAAATCGCAAACTTGTCGAGATTCAATAAAAAAAATCTTATCCGGAGTTAACATTTAATGATAGACAGCAAAGATTATGAATACATCCAAAAGTGTTTTGAACTTGCCCGTAACGGAAGAGGTTTAGTTTCTCCAAACCCGCTTGTTGGAGCGGTAATTGTAAAAGACGGTGAAATTATTTCGGAAGGTTATCATAAAAAGTATGGCGGCAATCATGCAGAGGCAGAAGCAATTTTAACCACGGAACAAGATTTAACCGGCGCAACTTTGTATTGTAATTTGGAACCGTGCTGTCATACTGATAAACAAACTCCGCCTTGCGTACCATTGATTATTAAAAGCGGCATTAAACGTGTTGTAATCAGCAATCTTGATCCAAATCCATTGGTAAATGGAAAAGGCATATTACAGCTTTCTGCCGCCGGTATTGAAGTTACAACTGGAATATTAGCAGATTCTGGAGAGAAGCTGAACCGTTTTTTTTTCAAAGCAGTACGTAAAAAAATTCCGTACATCACAATTAAATTTGCCCAATCTAAAGATGGATTTATAAATTCCAACAAAGCGGAGAGAACAAAAATTACTTCCGATAATTCGGATGTTTTTGTTCATCATCAGCGTTCAATCTTTGATGCAGTTTTAGTTGGTGCAAAAACAATTAACATTGATAATCCAGAGCTTACTGTAAGAAAAGTTG
>JAKAMS010000166.1 GCA_021812745.1 Bacteroidota bacterium
TGAAAGGAGCGTATTCATCAGTTCCGGGAGTTATGGGAATGATTCTTCTTCTCATTTCTACAATGATGACTTCGATTGCAATTGTAAAAGAGAAAGAACTTGGAACAATGGAAATTCTCCTTGTCTCACCCATGAAGCCGGCGCTTGTAATTCTTAGCAAAGTAATTCCATACTTCATAGTTTCTCTTGTCAACATTACAACAATTTTATTGCTGAGTGTTTTCATTTTGGGAATGCCGATTCAAGGAAGCATCTTTTTATTAATAGCGGTTACAATCTTATATATCCTTTGCGCGCTTTCACTAGGACTTCTCATCTCAACGATCACAAATTCACAATTAGCGGCAATGCTCATTTCACTGCTCGGACTGATGCTTCCGGTTGTAATGTTAAGCGGATATGCTTTTCCAATAGCAAACATGCCGGTTGTTTTGCAAGTGCTGTCTAATATTATTCCGGCAAAATGGTATATCATAATGGTAAAATCAGTAATGATAAAGGGAATGGGAGTCGCCGGAATTTGGAAAGAGTCTTTGATAATTTCCGGAATGACGCTCGTCTTTCTTTTTATTAGTATAAAACGGTTTAAGATCAGGTTATAATGAGAACACTATTATTTTTACTTAGAAAAGAATTTTTACAAATCTTCCGGAATAAATTAATTCTGCGGATGATCTTTGTTATGCCGATCATGCAGCTTATACTTCTTCCCTTTGCAGCAAATTACGAAATGAAAAATATTTTGCTCAGCATCGTTGATAAAGATCATTCCGAATATTCTAGAAAATTAATAAATGAATTTACTTCCACCGGTTATTTTAAGTTAACCGATGCAGCTTCTTCTTACGATAAAGCGCTTAAAGTTATTGAAGACGACAAAGCGGATTTGATAATTGAAATACCGCAAGGTTTCGAGCGAGACCTGATTAGAGATAATCAAACCAAGATTATGATCTCCGCCAACGCAATTAACGGACAAACTTCGGGATTAGCGGTTTCCTATTCAAATGCCATAATCAGAGATTTCAATAACGATGTTCGTGCGGAGTGGATTCAGCAGCCGCGGTTAAATCCGCAACCGGTTATTGAAATCACAAGTTCAAACTGGTTCAATCCCAAAATGAATTATAAATATTTTATAGTACCCGGCGTTCTTGCGTTACTTGTAACTTTGGTTGGATTCATATTAACGTCTCTTAATATTGTCAAAGAAAAAGAAGCCGGAACTATCGAACAGCTTAATGTTTCACCAATAAAGAAGTATCAATTTATTCTCGGCAAACTTATTCCGTTCTGGATTTTAGGAATGTTTGTCTTGTCTCTTGGATTTGCGATTAGCTTTATTGTGTATGGCATCTTTCCCCAAGGAAGTTTTATTATCGGCTATCTTTTTGCAGGAATTTATTTGATAGCAATTCTTGGCTTCGGACTTTTGACATCTACGTTTGCGGAAACTCAACAGCAGGCAATGTTCATTGCATATTTCTTTATGATGATTTTTGTTTTGCTTGGCGGGTTGTTTGCGCCAATTGAAAACATGCCGGACTGGGCGCAATATTTAACATACATTAATCCTGTCCGTTATCTAATAGAAGTTATGCGGATGCTTGTGCTTAAAGGAAGCAGCTTCTGGGACTTACGTTATTACTTTCTAATAGTAACTGGTTTCGCAGTTGTGTTTAACGGGTTGGCAATTTATAATTATAAAAAAACTAACTAACCACTTCTTTGTTATAACCAGCCGGACAAATTTCTTTATCCGGCTTCATGTTATTTTACCAGCATTAATTTTTTAGAACTCGCGAAATCATTAGCGGTAAGTCTGTAAATGTAAACCCCGCTGGCAAAGTTAGAAGCGTTCCAATTGTAGCGGTAACTTCCCGCATCAAGATTTGAATTGACTATAGTAGAAACCACTCTTCCAAGCACATCAAAAATTTCTAATTTTACTTTACTTCTCTGCGGCAATGTAAACTTTATTGTTGTTTCCGGATTGAATGGATTGGGATAATTCTGAGACAGATTATAAGCTGCTGGAATTGTGTTTTCTTTTTCAACATCACTTGCGCCGTCCTGAATCTTTAAATTATCAAAAGCCCAGCCCCAGCCAACTTCAGCTTCATCGGAGTAGAGATGGAAACGAACTAAAACCACATCACCCTTGTTGAATTTTTTTGTCATATCGACTTTGTGATGAATATAATTTGAGGCAGTCGGATCAGTCTTCTGATATAACGATTCCCATGTGGAGTTATATCTGCAGTCATAACCATCTTCAAAAGGAAACCAATTAAAACCATCTTTGCTTCCTTCTACAACAACGTAATCCCAGAAATCCAAATCACCAAATACCGAGTTTGAGACCCCCGGTTCAACTATTGCAATATCATCGTATTCTATGTTTGCTAAATTTGGCGACCATGTAATTTTTATCGGCACTAAAAGATTATAATAGTAATCAGTTGCCTCTGCATAAGGATGAGGCGAGTTAATAGCTTGAGAAGTAAAACCAGCCGGAGTTGAAAGAGTAAATCCATTGCCGGCAAAGTCATCTCCCGCCGCGTCAAAATTATTTGAATATATTACCTGAATTGGTTTGAGATTATAAACATCAAGAGTCCTGGATGATGACATATAACGGCGTCCGGATTTGTAAGCGGTCAGTTGAATAGTTTTCTTACCAAATGTTGTTGGAATGAATTTGAAAGAAGAGTCTTTCGTAACAGTTGAAGTTAGCTTAACTAATTCTTGTCCATCACTCATAACAAAAGTTGAATCATAACCCGAGCGTAGTTTTACTGTAAGATTGATTACTTTATCTACACCTTGCGAGAGAGCTGCAATAATCGGGGATAATGTAACAACCGGCGGTTGCCATGTGCTTAATTCCGGAAGAGCAACGCTCCAAATTCCTCTACCATGAGTTGCGAGAACAACTTGATCATCTACAATTTTCATATTCCAGATACATACATTCGGTAATCCGTTGTTTGCGGCATGCCAATTTTTACCATTATCAATGGATTCGAATAAACCAATTTCTGTGCCCGCCCAGATTTTAGGAGTATTGGGAATAACTAAAACGCAATAAGTTGCAACATTTGGAAACCCATTACTGCTTGTTGAACCGGAACCGAATCCGGAAATATCTTCCCAACTATTTCCCAGGTCAGTGGTTCTTAAAATTTTTGGCGCACCAGAAAAAGAGAAAGTTACATAAGCCGTATTACTATCAGTTGGATGAGTGTCAATTCCTGTGATTGAACCCAAATAGCTGCCGGTATAAGGAGGAACAGAAGAAAATGTTATTCCACCATCTTTGGATAAAAACAGTTTGCTTAATGAGCTTGAAAAATAATAGCCAGCCCAAACAATTTGTGGATCTGCTATGGAGACCGCAATAGGAGTGGATGTTGAGCCGAACTGCCAATCATTTTGTGTTGTTGTGCTTAGCGCCCATGTGCCGCCAAAGTCTTCAGATCTCCAAACTCCTTGAGAACCGGTTGTGAAAATTACATCGGTATCGCTGTTCGATTTAGCAATTTTTGAAATGAACGGACCTTTCCCCTCATCAAAATCGTCAAGATTTTTTATTGCAGAGAACCAGTTGATTCCGCCATCTGTTGATCTCCAAAAGTAATTGTACTGACTACCTCCAATAATTTTATTTGCATCCTTATAATTCCACGCAACATCAAAACCGTCTCTGTCAATTACTAATTTATATGCGGTAGTTTTTGAAGGATCTAAAGGCGAGAGCCAAGTTCCGTTATCTTGTGTTCCGCCAATGTATTGGTTAGCGCCCGGTTTTTTATCAACACCATAAAATTGTGTTGTGTTGTATTCGCCGTTAGAAATATTATTTGTAGAATTTCCGCTCCAGGTTTTTCCGCCGTCTTTTGAAAACGCAACTCCGCCGTCATTCCCATTTATAATCCAAAAATTTTCCAGAGAAGAGATAGGAACCATAACAATGCTGTGATGATCCACGTGAACGTTGGTTGCCGGTTTTGGTATTTGGTTTGGATAAGCGCCGTACCCATCTGTTACATGAAAAAAATCAGCGAGTCGGGTAGTGTCAGTTGAACTTTTTATCCGTGCTTTCCAGAGATCTATTCCACCGAAGAAAACGGTTTTCTCGTCATAAGGATTAACTGCAATTGTGTTGTCATACCATCCTTGTTTTTTCAGCCAATTTTGTGTTGTGTTATCGCTTGATTTAACTAAGTACCAATTCGCTCCTTTATCTTCAGAAACATATAAACCCGAAGTACTGTTTTTTTCTTCACAACTGGCATAAATGTAATTTGGATTTTTTTCGGATACCGCAATTTCAATTCTTCCCGTTGCAACAAGCCCGTTGCTAGAAGATGCCCAGTTCAACCCGCCGTCTGTTGATTTATAAACGCCATCATTATTTACCGCTGCATACTGAATTTGAAAATCTGATGGATCGGCTTTTAAATCTTGTATTCTGTTTAAAGTCTGGGTGCTGCCAGAAACTTTAGTAAGAACTTTTGTCCAACTTAATCCGCCATCAGTTGACCTCAAAATGTTGGAATAATAAGATGGGGCGTAAGAACTCGTGTTCGAACAAGCTAATAATAAATTAGGGTCTGTTGGATCTACAATAATTCTATTAACACAAAAAAAATCAAAATTAGCCAAATTAGCCGTTGAAAGTAATTGAGTCCAAGTTTCTCCGTGATCAACAGATTTAAATATTCCGCTTCCGTTAACCGCGTCTGCGTTAAAAAATCCTTCACCGGTTCCGCAATAAATTATATCGTGATTAAATGCTGATTGTGCCAAAACTGTCGTTGCAAGATTAGGGAGAGTTGGAGTTTTGTTCGTCCATGTTACGCCGGCGTCTGTTGTTTTCCAAATTCCGCCGCTTACAGATCCGGCAAACCAAGTATTATGTGTTGTATCAGACAGATCAATAATAATTCCGCGTGTTCTGCCGCTGACATTACCGGGTCCGCGTTCTATCCAATTTAAGTCTGTTGTTTTTTTATATAGCCGGCTCATTCTTTGCGATTTGCTTAACTCTTCCATCAGATAGTTTGGCGAGTAATTTGGTTTTGACTCCCCCTCTCTTGTTCTAATTATTTTTTGAAACTCGGCGAACTTATCCGGCTCATCGAATTTTTTTTCCTCTTTTATCTTTCCCTTTTTTCCGGTGAATACTTTTTTAATATCCTTTTGATAAAGCAAGCTTCTATTTTCGTTTGCAGGAAAGGTCTTGTTGTCAAAGGGAGAAACTATTTTATTCTGAGCATAAGTCGTTGAAGCAAATATTAATAAAGCGAAAAAAGAAACCGTTATCAAAAATTGTCGGATCGTTCTAGTCATAATTTACTCGTAAAAATTTCTATTAATTCTGTTTTGTTGATTGTGAATTTAGGTCGGTTTTTGTTCCTAAATCAACGTCATAAATATAACCATAAAGTTTGTTGCTGTCTTCTGTTGAGATCATCTCCGGCGTAATAGTAACCTCAAATTGTCTGTTGCTTCTCCATTTTATTTTCCCGCCGGAAAAACTCTCTTTAAAAATGATTTTGTCTTTCCCCATATCATAAATAAAAAATTGCAGAAGAGGATTAGGGTTTTTAGCTGTAGATTTTTCTTGTTTAACTACTATTGAATATGATTTATCGGAATTGTAAATGAGCCGGAAAGATGTTCCAAACTTTTCCAACGAAAGCTTCTTCAGAACAGATTCCTGTTTGTTAAATGCATTATCAGTTCCGGCGCAGTTGATTAATAAAAGAGTAAAAAATAAACAGTCCCAAATTTTATACGGCATATTAGTCCCTAATTATGGTTAATGATATAGTCCGCAGAGATTCTTCTGAAACAAAATAAAACAGTGAGAGCCGATTGGCAAGCGGTAATAAACGCTATTCCAATGAAAAATATTTTAAGTTGTTGAGGCAAGAAGAAAGCCCGACTAATTGGCGCCGGGCTTTTATGAAATGGATTTAAATATCAAGCCAGTAAGAAAACTTAACCGCTAAAACATTGTTTCCGTCGCTGTTAAATAAATTTT
>JAKAMS010000167.1 GCA_021812745.1 Bacteroidota bacterium
GGTGCTTACAAACCGAGCGTAAAACCGGATATGGATCAGATGATACAATATGCGCGTTCGATCAATGCAGACGGCGTTTCGTTTTTCCGTTATGAAAATATTAAGGATACGGAATTCAATTCGTTCCAATATAAAACTTATCCGGCTGTAATGGCATGGCTCGATGGCGTTTATCCAGAACCTCCGGCGAATCTTAGTTACAGAAGAAATCAATCAGCACAAAATTTATTTTCACTGAGCTGGGATTATCAAAAAATGAAATCGCAAAACGACAGCATCAGGTATTTCGCTTTGTATAATCTTCCTAATTCAAATTCCGAATTGCTCGCGGATTATCTGTTTGACGTTATTCCGGCTGATAGATCTTCTGTTACACTTGCTATTGATAAACCGAAACGCGCTAATTATTATTTTACATTGAAATCAGTTAGCAAATTGTGGAATGAAAGTATCGAATCATCGAACGTGATCTCAATTAAATTTCCGCAGTTAATTGCACTTGCGGAAGTTGATGATCTGCTGAATAAACCTGTGCTAATCAAAGACGCGAACCGGAAATCAACTGTCCTGCTTTACTCCAAGGAGAAAGAAAAAATTGAAATTATAGGTGTAAAGGAAAAAACAAATAATATTCTCCTTTCGGGAAACATATTGCCCGGTAAAAATGTATTATCTCTTGTAAATGATTTATCTGGTTACCGTTCAATCAAAATTTCATTTAAGTCGTCTCATAAAGAAGTTGAGTTGAAGCTATAATTCACAAATATTCTTAAATTATCCCCGCGTCTTTGCATTAAAATGACGAAGCTCAAAGCGCATAATATTTCAAAATAAAAATCAAAACAAACTATGACCAAGAAAAAAAATCAACCGAGAAAAAATCTTTTAATGCAGATTGGAGTTGTAATTCTTCTGATTGCATTTGTTGTATATTTTATTTTATCAAACGTATTGGTTAGAAATGAAACCTCAAATAAAGATTTGGATAAAGCAGTGGGCACTAAAACGGCATTCTCGTTCGTAAAGGAAGGTGAATTATTATTCACTAATTCCAAAGGTGATACTATCACCAAAATTGATATTGAAATTGCCGATGATGATGAACAGCGTACAATGGGTTTAATGTACCGTGATAAAATGGATGAGAACCAGGGAATGCTTTTTATTTTTGATACCGAAGAATTACAAGCTTTCTGGATGAAAAACACAATCCTTCCGCTCGATATTATATTCGTAAATGCTAAAATGGAAATTATTAAGATTCAGAGGAATGCGGAACCATTTTCCGAAAAATCATTACCTTCAATAAAACCGGCTCAGTATGTTGTTGAAGTTAATGCCGGTTACTGCGAAAGGCATGGCATTAAAGAGGGGGACAAAATTGCATGGAGAAAGGAATAGTTTGCGTGAAACGGAAGACGTGAAAGGTGAAACGCTAGAAGTTTTACTTCTTACAGTTATTTCATTAATACAAATTTTTTTGTTTGAGTGAATGAACCACTTTGTAAACGATAAAAATAAACTCCGCTTGACAGGTTGGCTCCATCAAATTTTACTTCGTAATTACCCGGTGCTTTTTCTTCGTTAACAAGAGTTGCAACTTCTTTTCCGAGTATATCGTAAACTTTTAACGTAATATGTTGTAGAGACGAGGCATGCCTCGTCTCTACTGGAATGGAATATTTTATTGTTGTAGTAGGGTTAAACGGGTTGGGATAGTTTTGGTATAAATAAATAATCTGTGGTAACGCAATATGCATTTCTTTAACATCAGTTATGGTGCCTGGTATCATTTTAAATATTCTTCCGTTATTTGAAACAGACCAAACATTGTTCTGATCAACAATACTCATTGCCGAGATGTCGGGAACACTTGAGTATCCCATTATCCCATATTATTTCCACCATCATTGGTAAAATATGCCGCATTACCGCTTTGCATCCAACCAATATTTTCATTTAAGAAATATAAAGAAGAGACCCAGTAAGTATTGTTTTTCATTGAACTCGAAACTACATTCCAATTGTAACCACCATCTATTGTTTTATAAATAACGCTATCAATACCATAACCGATTTTATCATTGATAAAATTCATAGCAGTAAATTTCCGATCCCATAAAATCCAATTTTCTCCACTATCATTTGTTATATAACATGGCTCATTTAAACCATTATGTCCTAACACGATCCACCTTTTTTCATTAATCATGAGTAATTGTTTCATAAACATTCCATCAGAATATTTGTGAGTAGTCCAATCCTCACCTCCATTTGTAGATAAATAAAAATTTCTTCCCGCAATGAGCCCCATCTTCTCTTCACCACAAAACGAAAAATCCCTTATTAAATCTGTTTCATGATTAGTAAACATTTTGATCCAGTTAATTCCCTTATTGATTGATTTATATAATGACGAACGACTTGTTGCCCAAATTACATCTGCATTGATTTTCATAATGGTAAAGCCAGAAGTATCCGGCGATTGTTCTTTAATCCAGGTTTTCCCGCCATCTTTTGTATGAATAAGTAAGGGATCGGCTTGAGGAAAATCACCCCATTGTTGTCCATAAACGAATCCGTTCAGACTATCGATAAAAGTAATCCCCTGAAGATGGCCGTAATAAATTGATAAAGATTTTCTAAGATTAATCCAGTCATTACCAAAATTAGAACTTCTAAGTATATTTCCTTCCGTTCCAGCAACTATTACATTTTCATCTTTGGAAAAAATGCTTATAAGTCTGCTAACTTGAGAGGGGACTTCAATTAAGTCCAACAAAACCCAATCTATTCCACCGTTTGTTGTTTTACCAATATAATGGCTGCTAAACCCAATTCCATTATTCGAATCGCGGAAGAATAATTTCGACCAGCTATTATTTGTTTTCGTTGTATCCCAGTTAATTCCGGCATCGGTGGTTTTTAATATCATGTTTCCTTTTAAGTAATCGATAGCAGAAATAAATCCTGTTTTATCATTCAAAAAAAAGATTGTTTTGTAGTTGATTGTCCCAGTTGTAAATAAATTCCATGATTTTCCTCCATCAGTAGTTTTAAGCAAGGCGCCTTCAGAATAAGCTTCTATCCAATCAATACCTGGAGAAAAATAACCACTCAATAAAAATCCATTCTTGGAATTTAAAAATGCCATGTCACATTGAGTCCAGCGAGAATTAATATTTATAATTTCCCAACTAGCACCGCCATCTTCTGTTCTTAGAATCACACTATCTTGTGCCATAACCCAACCGTTCTTTTCATCAACAAATTGTATTTTGACCAAATGCTTAGTTGTATTCGAGTTTTGTGTTAACCAGGTTGAGCCATTATTCTCCGAATGTAATATTAATCCATTTGCACCAACAGCCCATATTTCATTATTAACTATCGCGGCGTCATATAGGGCATTATATTCATTTATTAATAGATGATTCCATGAGTTACCATTATCTGTGGATTTGATTATAGTCCCAAAATCTCCGAAAGCCCAAAGGTTTCCATATGTATCTTTATCTATTTTGTATAAATCAAATCCTGTCGGTTGTGGATTAATTGATTGCCACCTGTTTTGAGAATAAGAAATAGTATATAAAAATATTACTAAGGTAACAATGAGTTTCGATATGTGGAAAATTTTTGTCATTAACCCTCCAAAACAATTAGCATAAATCAATATTTGATCAGGTTATTTTAGTAGCATAAATTTCTTCGTTTCGCTAAATGAACTTGCCTGTAATCTGTAGAAATAAACTCCGCTTGTTAGATTACCTCCATCAAATTTTAGTTCGTAATTGCCAGGTGCTTTTTCTTCATTTACAAGTGTTGCAACTTCGCGACCCAGCATGTCGTAAACCTTTAGCGTAATATGTTGTAGAGACGAGGCATGCCTCGTCTCTACGTTTGGAATGGAATATTTTATAGTTGTAGTTGGGTTAAACGGATTGGGATAGTTTTGAAATAGATAATAATCATTTGGAATTATTTGTGGTTTTATAACAGAATTATTTTTCAATTGATTATAAAAAATGGCACCCTTGCTTCCAACAAGCCAAGCATCCTTTTCTTGGAAGACTAAAAGATTGTCAAATTTAATTCTAAGATCACTATTTGCTAAAACTGTTTTATTCCATGTTATACCATCATCAGTTGTTTTATAAATTTCACCATTCCAGCCGGGTAAGTATTTTATTCCTTTGCCAATTGAATATATTGGTCTCATTGGATAGTCATTATATAAGGGATTATTGGTTGGGGGATTCACCAATACCCAATTTTTACCTCCATCTGTCGTTTTTCTAATCCCAAATCCCATAGTAGATAACCACCATTCTTCTTTACTGAAACATGAGAATTGTTTGATTACATACCAATCCTCAAACGGAATTTTACTAAATGTTTTTCCTCCGTCATCGGTTTCCCATATGTATCTCTCACCAACGAGTAGAAAACCGTTATTTCTATCAAAGAAATAAGAAGATTGAACATGGTCATTACTAGGAGACTGGATGTTCAAGTGATTTACTTCCCATGTATTTCCGCCGTCTTTTGTTGAAAAAAGAGTATGATTCTCTGCGCATATCCAGCCATAATTTTTATCGACGAAAAACATATGAAGCAGTCTTGCTGCACCAATTAATTCTTGGCTAAAATCATAGCTTTTCCATGTAAGACCTTGATCAGTAGTAGAATAAAATATGTTGTTACTAATTCCATAAGAAGTTTGTGAATCTAAAAATTTAGCTTGAACCAGAGCATTTAGATTATTGTTAATTTTTACTTGCCAATAGTTTCCTTTGTCTGTCGAATTGATGAAAGATCCCTTGTTAGAAACTGCCCAAATATTTGTTGAGTCTTTTGAATAGATGTCCAGTAGATCTTCATTAAAACTATTTCTATTATCAATTTCGAAGACTTTTTCAAATGATGTACAACCATCGCGGGTGATTTGAATGGAATTACGGGATGTCAAAATTCCATTATTCGTATCAAACATTTTGAATCCAATATCGGTAGTATAATCATAAGGAACTGAATTCATTGATTCCCAATTTTTACCACCATTAATTGTTTTGATTATTACATAATCTGCAAATGACTTTGTTAGTGCATAGTTTATAAGTGAGTCAACAACCCAAATCTTTTCTATCAAAAGATTATTCTCATAAAAATTACCGTTTAAGGTGTTCCCTAATATTTTCAATAAAGTTGGGCTCACTGAGTTAGGAAAATCACTATTCGGATTTATATACCACTCTGGTCTATTATCTAAAGATACTTTAGTAAACAAAGATTCTAATGGGTCTAAAGTCTTAGAATCATACTCGATCCAGTTGTTCCCGCCATCGGTGGTTTTATAATAGGCATACACATTATTATACATAAAAGGAACATGGGTAATAAACGTACCATAAAATTGATTTACCATATTAAATGAATCAAGAATATAACAACCAACTTTTTTATTCCATGATTTTCCCCCATCACTAGTTACATAGATTCCTTGGTACTCTATTACCGAGATTCCTTTTTCTTTGGAGAAAAACTTAGTCATTGAGCCGTAAGTATTAACTGTATCCCAATTTGTTCCACCATTTATTGTTCTTAAAATATTATTACCTGATGAAATAAAACCGTATGAAGAGTCTACAAAGCTAATATTGGATATATTGCTCCCTCCTTTGTAAATTTTTTTAATTATTTTTTTTTCTAAGTTTAGATTGTATAAATCACCTCCAACCAGACTAAACCACACATTATTTTTTGAATAGAATGAAAAGGAATTAATACCACCAAATGAACTAGGATTTTTCATTACCCATTGAGCGTTCATGTTAATTGATATAAAGATTAATGCTATTGTTAAAATCTTTTTCATATCTCTCACTATTATTATTTCATCAGCACAATTTTTTTTGTCTGACTGAATGAACCGCCCTGCAATCTGTAAAAATAAACTCCGCTTGAAAGATTACTTCCATCAAATTTTACTTCGTAATTGCCGGGCAGTTTTTGCTCGTTACAAGTGTAGTAACTTCTCTTCCAAG
>JAKAMS010000168.1 GCA_021812745.1 Bacteroidota bacterium
CAGAAGTAGACAATGGTGGATTATTCGGATCGCCACTTATTGCAGAATAAGCCATTTGAGAACGTGCTTGAGAAGAAGTAACACTATTACGATCGTATGATCTTCCATATGTATAACCTGCACTTACCGAGAATCCTCTTGCAACGTTTCTTTGAATCTGGAATACTAAATTGTACTGATAACCGTCGCTTGTATTGTATAGATACATAATATCGTTAAAATTATTATTGTAGCTGTTTGTTCCGCCATAAATTGGACGACCATCAACACCACTGCCAAGCGCAGCTACTTTTCCAGTAGCAGGCATGATGTTGATTTTCTTGTAAAGTAGATCATTGATTGATTGAGAATAGAGGAATTCGGTAGTTCCAACAAAGCCGAATGGTAATTCCTGATCTACACCGATGTTATATCTAAGCAACTGTGGCATTTTCAAATTTGGATCAGCTAAATCAATTTCTGATTTATTAGATGGGATTCCTAATGCTGCGTTATCGCCTGGCATATACTGATTGTTGGGGTCAGCTCTGAATGGCAATGTTTTTCCGTAAGCGCTGACTTCTGCTATCAACATACCTGAGTTGCCGTAATTATTTGAGATCCAAACGTAAGCTGGACGGCCTGTAAAGATACCAACACCGCCTCTAACTTGTGTTGTTCTATCGCCTGAAACATCCCAGTTAAAACCAACTCTTGGAGACCATAATAGATTTCCTGATGGCACTTGATCTGTGCTCATTCCAGGTAGATATTTTGAAACAGAGTCGTTCTTTGCAGGTTTATCTGGGAAAATTGGAATATCAACACGAACTCCATAAGTCAATTTTAATTGAGGAAGAACTGCCCATTCATCTTGGATATAGAAACCAAATTGAGCGACACTAAATTTTGCTGCTGGTTGTGAATCGCTGGTTCTTGAGTAATCATGCCAATACGCAGAAACTTTATCATTCTGGAAATCTGTTAAACTATTATACTGATAAGAACCTAGAAAATTTCTGATGAATAAATTTCTGAATGAGAAAAATTCATTATGAGTACCTAGCGTTATTGTATGATTACCAGTATAGTATGAAAAGTTATCAGTTAATTCAATAATATCTTGATCTAACTGATTTGCACCTGAATACTGGTCGAAACCCGCAGTCATTGTGAAAGTACCGCTTAATTCTCTAACTGACACCAACGGCGTTAATGCACCGGTATTTGTTCTATGATCGCGAATTGTTGTATAACCGGCAATTAATTCATTTGAAGCACTATTTCCAAAACGGCTATTCAATCTAAGAGTTGTAGAATTTGTTGTACTGTTCATTCTGTAATTATAAGAATCGAAGCTCATGCTTGAAGTACCTCTGCCTGACAAGTTATCCCGATATGCATCAACATAATTATTGGTAAGAGAAAGTTGATGGTTTTCAGAAAGGTTGTAGTCAAATCTCAACAACAACTTGGTGCTTGGTTGTTGGGAACTGAAAACATC
Organism: Bacteroidota bacterium; assembly: GCA_021812745.1. Next base: position 1,484 of record JAKAMS010000168.1, read on the forward strand.
ATAACTACCTGGATTCGCCATTCCTTTTGAAGCTAATATAGTTTTGAATTGTTCAACTAACGCTGTCAATTGTGCCGGTGTATTATTTCCGAATCCGTTTTGCAAAGATGTATTGTAAATAGGTCTTGTATTTGTTGTCATTTCTCCGTTAACAAAGAAGAAAAGTTTATCTTTTACAATCGGACCGCCGAGACGGAATCCATATTGATAATTAGAAAATTCAGCAACTTTTTGATCTAACCCTGTGTTCGCATTTCTTTGACCGATGAAATTCTGATTTCTGCCATATAAGAATGCAGATCCGGCAAAAGTATTACTACCGGAACGTGTAATTGCATTAATACCTCCGCCTGTAAATCCGCCGTATCTAACATCGTAAGGTGCAATAACTACTTGGAATTCTTGTATAGCATCCAAGCTGATTGGGTTTGTTCCCGATGTACCGCCTGGTGTGCCTGAGGAACCAAGACCAAACAGATCGTTATACTGAGCACCATCAATTTGAATGTTATTGAATCTGCTTGTTCTTCCGGCAGCTTGTAAATTTAGACCGGAAAAAAGTGGAGATAATTTTGCAAAGTTTGAAAAACTTCTGTCAATAGTTGGAATTTGTTCAATCTGTTTAAGTGATACGTTTTGAGAAGCACCTGTTCTTGCTTGACTAAGAACTGCGCCTCTTTCTGCTGTTATAGTAACACCGGAAAGTTGAACTGCTTGTTCTGGAAGTTTGAAATTGATCTGTAAATTTTGACCTAATTCAAGATTGAAACCTTCTTCAACTTGAGTAGTGTAACCAATCATTGATACAGTTACTCTGTATGGACCGCCAACTCGTAAATTTACCAAGTTATACTTTCCATCTAGACGAGCAGATGTACCAAATTGTGTTCCTGATGGTAAATGAACTGCGATAATTGTAGCACTAGGTAATGGATTTCCGTTTTGATCTACAACTGTTCCATTAATAGCAGCAGTCGTTTGGGAATACATTAACTGAGAGCTAAACAGAACAACCACAAACAGGAAAAAGGAAATCAATTGTTTAACTTTTCTCATACAATACTCCTTAGTGGGTTAATGAATTATTAATTAATGCGAAATTTTTTAGATAAAGGATTTGAAATAGAATGGTTGTAAAACAAAAGCCAGAATGTAATGTTATTTTCAAATTCATTGAGAAGAGAGATCTTTAGTTTATAAACTCAAAATTCACGTTCAAATGACCGGAGACTTTTTTTTTGCACTTGGAAGATATGAAAATCTCACTAATGTCAAAAGGGTTTAACAATTTTTTAATATTTGGGTAAAATCAGATTTTTTAGGAAAATGTGAAAAATGTTTTTGCCGAAGCGTCTTTTTTAACTAAATCTTATGGATATCTTTAATAACTTCGAAAGATAATCAGCGAAAATCTCTATTTATTTTTCATAATAGTTTTTTGAGATACCTTTAACTTCTTTCGTACAATAAAGGTCAAATTAAATCTGCAACATTCTTATATTTGGCACAAGTATATTAATCTGAGGAAAAATTAGAATGAAAAGATACATTGCAATTTTCTGTTTAATAATAATTTCTACTATTTCTTTCGCTCAGTCAAAACCATATGTAATTCTAGTTTCATTCGATGCATTCAGGTGGGATTATCTAAATCGTGGATTATCACCTAATCTTGAAAAGATTAGAGAAGAAGGAGTTTCGGCTCTTTCATTACGACCATCATTCCCATCAAAAACTTTTCCCAATCATCTTTCTATTATAACAGGAATGTATCCCGCTCATCATGGAATAATTCTAAATAATTTTGCAGATCCATTCGATAAAACTACCTACCGCATGAGCGATACCAATTCTGTACGGGATGGAAGATGGTATCTTGGAGAAGCTTTTTGGGAAACGGCAGAGCGCCAGGGTATAATTACCGCAAGCTATTTTTGGCCCGGCTCGGAACTAAAACTTTCTTACCGTAAACCAACTTATAATCAAGCTTACGATCATAATAGACCTTATGAAACTCGTGTTGATGGAGTAATTGATTGGTTAAAGTTTCCATCTGAAAAACGTCCTCATTTTATTACTCTTTATTGCCATGAAACTGACACGCAAGGTCACAATTTTGGTCCCGATTCACCGCAAACGAATGAGGCAATAAAACGGCTTGACTACATTGCCGGTTACCTTTTGGAAAAATTGGATGAAATAAAAATGAAAGACAGTGTAAATGTTATTTTTGTTTCAGATCATGGTATGACTAGCATTTCTAAAGAGAGAACAATTAATATTGAAAATATTGTTGGCAAGGAAAAATGTAAATTTTACGATATGGGTCCTATTATGTTTGTTGAACCGGTGAAAGAAAAAATTAAAGAAGTTTATGATCTGCTCAAAAAGAATGAAAATCATTACAAAGTATATTACCGTTCAGAAATTCCCGGGTATTATCATTTTAACGATCATCCGTTTATTTCTTCAATTGTTGTAATTGCAGATCTTGGCTGGTCCGCAGTTTCAAATTATGCTAGAAAATCTGAACGTGAAGAAAAAGGAAATCATGGTTACGATAACAACCAGCTTGATATGCATGGAATATTTTTAGCAACCGGTCCTAATTTCAAAAAAAATTATCATACCGGAACTTTGTGGAATATTGATATCTATCCGTTGCTCTGCAAAATTTTTGATATTTACCCGCGTACTAATATAGACGGCAAGCTCGATCGTATCGAATTCATTTTGAATAATAATTAATAAAGTGAGAACTGATGACAAAAAATCTTTTAAAGATAGATTACGAAAAATATTCTCTTGCTAATGGATTGCAGGTAATACTTTATCCCGATCAATCATTCCCTCTTGTTGCAGTAAATGTGTGGTACCGAGTTGGTTCTGCCAATGAACTGCCGGGTAAAACCGGTTTTGCTCACTTGTTTGAACATATGATGTTTCAAGGTTCTCAGAACATTCCAAAGGAAGGACATTTCCGGTACGTTCAAGAAGCGGGCGGAAGTTTGAACGGCTCAACAAGTATTGACCGGACAAATTATTTTGAAACCGTTCCGGCAAATTATTTTGAACTGCCTCTCTGGCTGGAATCTGACAGAATGGGATTTATGATTCCAGGGCTGACACAAGAAAAGCTGGATAATCAAAAAGATGTAGTAATGAATGAGCGCCGGCAGCATTACGAAAATCAACCGTACGGTCTTGCATGGGAAAAATTATTTTCGAATTTATTTTCTTCAGATCATCCCTATTCGTGGCCAACAATAGGTTGGATGGAAGATATTGCTAAGTTTGAACTCGACGATGTAAAAAAATTTTTCAATACATATTATTGCCCTAACAATGCGACTCTTGTTGTAGGCGGAAATTTTAATGTTCCGAAAACGAAAGATCTTATTGAAAAATATTTTGGGAATATTCCCAAAGGCAATGCAGTACCGGAAGTAAAAACATCCAGGCAAAATTTATCTGAAATAAAAAAAATTATACTCGAAGACAACGTTCAACTTCCGCGTATTTATTTAGCGTATCACACAGAAAAAGCGTTCAGCATAAACGATGCGGCGCTTGATATTCTTTCGGACATATTAACTTCATCAAAAAACGCGCTGCTGCAAAAATCGCTTGTCTTTGAGAAACAGATTGTTCAGGATATCTCATCATTCCAGTATTCGGCTAAACTGAATGGATCTTTTATTATTGTATCAACAGCAAAACCCGGAATTGAGCTGGGAGTTGTTAAAGAAGAAATTGAGAACGAGATTACAAATCTGATAGACAATGGAATTACCGACGATGAATTGATGAGAGCGAAAAACAGTCTGAAGTCATCATACATCTATTCTCTTCAAAAGCTGGATTTGATTGTTGATCATTTGAATCACTACAATTTTTTTCTCAACGAGCCGGATTCGTTTGTCTTTGATCTTTCCCGCTATGAAAATGTAACAAAAGAACAAGTTGTTGAGGCAGCAAAAAAATATTTATTAAGTCCGCATGTAGAACTAAATGTTATTCCGAAGAATTAACAGCATCACTGAAAAATTGAAGAGCAAAAAATGATAGATAGATCAACCGCACCCGCACCGGAAAAAAGTTTGTTTTTTAATTTACCAGAAGTAAAAGAACTTGAATTGGCAAACGGCATCAAGCTTTTTTTTGTTAGGAAAGAAAAACTCCCGATTATATATACCGACGTACTGGTATTAGCGGGCAGCAAATTCGACCCGCAGAATAAAAGAGGACTTGGATATTTGACTTCCCTTTTGATTGACGAGGGCGCCGGAGAATATGATTCTTTGCAGTTAAGCGATGAATTTGAGAAGCTCGGTTCAATTTTTTCTGTAACTTCTAACCACGATTTGATTTCGATGACTCTTCTTTCGATGAAAGAGAATTTCAACCGTTCACTAGAATTATTATCAAAAATAATTTTAACACCACGATTTGAGGAAAAAGATTTTTCACGAGAGAAGAAAAAAGTCTTAGACAGAATATTACAGCTTAAAGACGAACCGTCATTTATAG
>JAKAMS010000169.1 GCA_021812745.1 Bacteroidota bacterium
GTTGTTTTTATATTGAATCTGTCGTTCAAATTCTTCAATACTAACAAAAAGAAATAATTTTTTTGATAACAAGAAAAAAGCCCGGTGATTTTTCATCGGGCTTTTTTTACAATTGATGCGCTCTTTATAGAAAAAACTTCAAATGCTTTCGTTCCAAACTCTTCTAAAAATTATACATTAATTTAGATTACAGCAAAGACTTCAGTCATCGCTTTCATCTCTTGTAGCTTTTTCAAGCGCTTCGTATTGTTCTTTAGTCATACCTGGAAGTTGTTCTAAGAAAGAGACGATTGCCCAAATTTTATCATCCGAGTGAGTCCGTCCGAATGCGGGCATGCCCGTCATCTTAATCCCGTTTTTGGTTATCCAGAAAAGTTCGGAAGGTGAAAGTTCTTTTGCTGACTTTGCAAGCGTTGGCGCCATTGGGTAAAGACCCTGACCGATCTCGTCGCGCGATAATCCCGGTCCACCGTGACAACCAATACACATTTCGCGGTAATGGGCAAATCCTAATCTGACCATAGAAGAATTATTGAGGTTAGGAGCTTTAATTTCCTTTGCGTGGTGTTCTATGGAATTATCTTTCAATGTATTAATTACCCATAACGTAAGTCTGTTGTGCGGTTCCATCGCGCTCATATTATACATACCGGAATAAATGAAAAAAAGAAACCCGCCAACAAGAATTACAACAACCACTGCGGCTCTTAATAAGTATTTCATTGTACGTCCTTTCAATTTTGTACAGCATTACATCTATAAAAAGTGCAGAATTATTTATGTTCCGTCGAGCCTTTTACTTTGTAACCGTGCCTAAGCAAATTTGCCTTTGCTTTTTCCAGCGTAACCTCTTTAAGTTTCATTCCGCACAAAGGGCAATCACCCGGTTTATCCGAAATGACATTCCAATCCATCTGATCTTGAAAAACTTTTCCATCTTTATTTTTGTCAATAGCTTTCAAATCAATTACACCTTTATGAACGATTGTAGAATCTGCATTAGCAACTTTTTCATGTTTCATATTTTTCATATGATGCATAGGCATGTGTTGCATGTCTTGTGCAAAGATTGAACTGCTCAAGACCAGCCATGAAGTGACTAATAATAGTCCGGCGCTTAACGAGTTTATCTTATTACTCTTTTTCATTGTGATTCTCCTTATAGATTATTTTTAATGATAAATAGAAATTTATTTTTCCGTTTACATTTTCATTCCTTCCATACCATTGGGAGGTGATTTTTTAGTTGGAGTTGAACCGCCGTGTTGATGTCCGGTCGGCATTCCGGTTTTTAATTGACTTTCGGAATCGATTAAGAATCCACCGGTAGCAGCGATTTCATCACCTTCATTTAATCCGGAAAGGATTTGATATTTATCCCCGAAACGATTTCCAATTTGAACGCTGCGAGCTTCAAACATTCCGTCGCCGGTTTTCGTCCAAACAACAGCTCGCTCACCGGCAATTATTACAGCATCTGACGGAACAAGTATTCCTTCTCCACCGGCATAGTTAAAAACTGTCTCTCCGTACATCTGTGGTTTTAGCTTGCCGCCGTAACTGGAAAATTCACTTCTTACTTTTATGGCTCTAGTCTGCGAATTAACCACGGGATAAATGAAAGTAACTCTGCCGTTAAATTCTTCACCTGGATAAGCGCGCAAATGAAGCTTCACCGGACTGCCGATTTTGATTTTCGACAAATCGGTTTCATACACGTCCGCTATATTCCACAATGTGGAAAGATCGGCGACGTCATAAATTTCACTTCCTTCATTTACATAAACACCTTCCTGAACTTTCTTCTCAATCACCGTCCCGCTAATTGGTGAATAGTATGTCAGTGTAAGTTTTATTGCTTTGGTTTTCTCAAGTGTCTGAATTTGCTCTGATGTCAATCCAAAGATTTCCAACTTTTTCTTTGACGCTTCCAAAAGTAAGGTCGAATTTGATGCATTGTTTAACGCGATCAGATATTCATTTTGAGCTTGCACCAAATCCGGGCTATAGATTTCAAACAATGGCTGACCTTTTTTAATGTAATCTCCGGTTTTATCCACAAACAGTTTTTCAATTCTACCGTTGAACCGTGCGGAAATTGTTTTGCGGTTGTTCTCAACAAAATCCAAATAGCTGTATGCAGTAACTTGGTCTTGCAGCTTTTCTTTCTTCACAACAATTGTTGAAACATTTGCGAGAACTTGTTTCTTGCTGCTGAGCGTTATCATGTTAGCCATATCTTTATTGTTGACGGGCTCTTCTTTTTCATCAACAACTTTTTTGATTAAGTCCATTCCGCAAATCGGGCAAACGCCGGGTCCATCCATGTGAACTTGCGGGTGCATTGTGCAAGTCCAATAATCTTTTTCTTTGACTACCGTATGTTCCTGCTTGCCGCTCTCGCTTGATTTTGAGCAGCCGATTACCAACACCAAAAGAACCAACACGATGGTTAATGGTCGATGGTTAATAGTTGATGTAAACCAAGATCTAATTGTTTTCATGTTATTTCTTCTTTTTATTTTCTTGTGAGGTTAATTTTATTGATACAAAGATTTTGCAAAGTTGTTCTGATTCTTCCAATAATATTTTCAATTGTTTCTTTTGATTTTCATCTTTCAATAACTCATCTAAAACCCGCAACCAGAATTTAGATTCTCTCGCTTCTTTCGAAACAATTCCAATTTTATGAATAAAATCATCTTTCGATTCCGCTGCTTGAGACTCTTCATAATTTGCGCCAATTGATGAGGCTGATTTTGCCAACTGATTGATGATAACTCTATTTACGGTTGTCGATGGAAGCGCATTTAGAAATTTCAGAGTATCCACTGCGAATCGAAAAGTCCGACTTAACATTTCTTCCGTTCTTTCGTTCATAAATTTTTCCTTTAAATATTCTAATGGTTCTCATTTATTAATCTTACTTATAACCATCGATCATCACCCATTCTTCTTCCTCAACCATTATCCATCAAAATTCATCCATCTTTCTTCCAACCATCATTTCAATTTCCGCCAATGCCATTTGCGTATCTGCTTTTGCCATGTAATAATTCATCTGCTGCATTAAAAGCATACGATAAGAATCAATTACGGTTGTAACACCGGTTCTGTTATTCTGATAAGCAGAGACTTGTGATTCGGCGGCTTTGTTATAAAGCGGAATTACTTTGTCATTGTAAAGTTTGGTCAAATCAACCGCAGTATTATATTTAACAAGAGCCGTTTTCAGTTCAGAAGTCATCTCACGCTGCATATCAGATTTTTCAAATTCGATGCTGCTTATACCGGCGTACAATTCTTCTTCCTTTGCTTTGTATTTGTTGATCGACCAAGGGGCGAATGGAAGATTTATGGAGAACATCAACGAATACATCGTTTCTGTTTTCGGGTCGAGCATCGATAGATCGCTCTTTGATGTTAAGTACATTCCTTGCGGCATTCTCATAAACATAGCCTGAACCATCAAGTCGGGAATCAATTCACGGTTGTTGGCATCAATCATCGCTTTATTCATTTCGATCATACTGCCCATTCTTTTTAAGGATGGATTATAATTACCGAGCAGTTCTTCCAATTGTAATTGTGGCGAAGAGAGAGTATCCGAAGAAAAATCTTTTACAGCATAAACGTCTTTTGAATCGAGATTACGCCCAAGAAGTTTGTTGATTTTATAAACCTCAGCTTCTTTTTGTTTTTCGAGAATCAAAAGCTGTGTTTCGTTCGAAGCGATTTCACTTTGAAGTGTTAGAACGTCAGCCTGATTGATCTTGTTCGTGTAGTAAGATGATTCGACTGATTTAATTACATCGTTTATGAGAGTAATGTTATTCTTCTGCACTTCAATTTTTCTGTCAATCAGCCAAAGTGTGTAGTAAGACATTTTAACTTGGGCAGTTAGGTTGATCTTATAAATCTCATAATTGTTGCCTTCTACCAAAGTATTCTTTCTTTCAACTTCCGCCATAGCATTCAGCTTTCCACCCAGAGGAAACATTTGTGAAAGCGCAATGTTGTTTGAGTTGGATTGATTAAAGATATCAAACGAGTTTGTTGGAACTTGAGAGAACTCAACCGAAAGATTTGGCGCAGGTAAAGTGTTTATAGACTCGGTTCTCTTTTCCGATGCTGTAATTTTGTACTGGAGAGATTTTAACTGCGGATTGTTTTTTACAGCTTCCGAAACCAATGAATCAACCGACTGCGCTTTTATCGAAGTCATGCATAAAAAGAAAAGACTAAACGCAAAGACCGCCGAGAAAAACGCAGAGTTGCGCAAAGATTTTCTCATTCGATAATTTTCCATCATGCCTATCGGCAGACAAGTTTTTAATTCTTCATTCTCCATTTTATGTTTTTCCTCTACCATCATCCATTTTACATTTTCCATATTAGTCTCCCTCCTTCATCCAATCAGCCATCTTGGAGATTTCAAGTTTTCCTTTTTTAAGAGCGCGTTCTTTCATCATTGTAAAAAGAATTGGCGTAACAACAAGGACGTGAATTGCGCTTGTTAGCAATCCGCCAATCATCGGCGCGGTTAACGGTTTCATAACATCAGCACCGGTGCCGGTAGACCACATAACAGGTATGAGTCCGACCATTGCAGTGAAAACTGTCATCAGTTTTGGTCTTAATCTTAAAACCGAACCTTCGACAGTCGCTTCATAAATATCTTGATTGGTAATTGGTCCGCGTAATCCTTTTTGATGAGCCCGTAATTTTTTATCAAGCGCTTCATGAAGATATACAACCATTATAACACCGGTTTCGGTTGCTATACCATACAAGGCGATAAATCCAACCCAAACAGCAACTGAAAAATTGTAACCGAGAATGTAAATCATATACATTCCGCCAATGAGTGCAAACGGAACCGATAACATTACAACTCCGGCTTCCACGTAATCTTTAAGAGTGAAAAAGAGAAGGAAAAAGATTACTAAAAAAACAACCGGCATAATAATCTCCAGAGTCTGCTGTGCACGGACTTTGCTTTCATACTGTCCGCTCCACGTGTAAGAGTAACCGGATGGAAGTTTTAGTCCCGCTTCAATAACTTTTTTTGCATCAGTCATAACGCTGCCCATATCACGTCCGCGCGTATTCATAAAAACAATTGAGCGAAGCATTCCGTTTTCACTGCTTATCATTGGAGGACCAGTTACCATTTTTATATCGGCTAATTCAGAAAGAGGCAGATAAGTAACGGCGTTTGGATTTGTGCTCGTGAGCGAAAAATCATTTTGCGTATTTGATGCTTGCGGAATAACGCTTGCTTGATTTGAACTTCCCATTGAGGAAGACATTCCGCCGGAACTGCCACTATTAGTTCCGCCACCCATTGAGTTTGATGAAGATTGAGCAGCCATTGGACTTGAAAGCGCAACCGGAACTATCAAACTTTTCAGTTCTTCAACATTATCACGGTAGTCTTTCTGATAACGCATTCTTATTGGGAAGCGCATTCTTCCGTCAATTACAATTCCAAGATTCTGTCCGCCGATTGCAGTTTCAATTATATCTTGAAGATCGCGTATGTTCACGCCATATCGTGCAGCTATTCCGCGTTTAATATTAATATCTAGATAGTAACCGTTCTGAACACGCTCGGCAACAACATCGGCGGCACCGTTAACTTTCTTTAAAAGATTTTCTGCTTTGATGGCGTATGTTTCGAGTGTGTCCAGATCAGGACCGAAAATTTTAAATCCAATATCTGTTCTAACTCCGGTGGAAAGCATATTTATTCGATTGATAATCGGTTGGGTCCAACCATTACGCACACCGGGTATTTGTAATTTGGAATCGAGTTCGGCAACAATATCTTGTTTTGTAATGCCGGGGCGCCACTCACTCTTTGGTTTTAACAAAATAATTGTTTCGATCATGCTTAACGGCGCATTGTCCGTTGCGGTTTCTGCTCGTCCGGTTTTTCCAAGAACTTGATAAACTTCGGGAACAGTCATAATAATTTTATCTTGTTCTTGTA
>JAKAMS010000170.1 GCA_021812745.1 Bacteroidota bacterium
CCATTTCTGTTTTGACTTTTCTTATCCCATCTACTTTGATTTCTGTTCCATGACAAGCAAAGCATGTTTCATTTTCTGTTAATGAAGAAGCAAGTAAAGTGTTCGTCTTATCGCTCTTTAGTTCTTTAGTTCCGATAATTGTGTTTACTAAAGCATGATATACGGCATTCTTTCTAAGATTATCAACAGCATATGCTTTTTTGCTGTGTGAATACTCGCTTAATTCTTGACTGTGACAGATACTGCAGTCGTTTGGGGAGACTATTACATTTATTTTATAACCAAAATGATCAAAGTTGTCTTTATGCTTATCCGCATTCAAACTGTGGCATTCATAGCATCCAACAACAACATCTTTCAAATTATCTGTAACGCTAAGTGATGAAACTCGTTTCTCCAATTCCGGTTTTTGTGATGCTTCTCCATATGAATTAAATGAATGTCTGCTCGTACGCCAATCGGCTACTATTCCCGGAGTAACTGTTTCATGACAACCGAGACATTCTTCTGTTTGACTGCTAATTTTCAGTTTTTCATTTTTAGTATCCCTAGGAACTAAAATAAACCCATATAAAATAAGCGCAGAAACTATGATAATTAAATAAAACCTTGACTTCATATTTCCTCCGTTTGAGTTCTTTTCTCACCTATATAATAAGACCTTTTTGACTAAGATTGAACTGAAATTTTGATTAATTATTATTTCAACCAAATTCATATTTAAACAGAATTTTTTAAATTATGAAGCAAAGGAATAATTTTGCTGGAATGACAATTCGAACTGCTCTCCAGATAACAATTCTTAGATTCACCTTTGATATTTATTAGTAAGAGAGTATTTTTCCAGCGTTAATGATGAAAGATTTAAATTCGTTTTTATAACACATTTGTCAATTATTCTTTTTATGCGCCCGTAGCTCAACTGGATAGAGCATCAGACTTCGGATCTGAGGGTTGAGGGTTCGAATCCTTCCGGGCGTACATGATAATTACAAATGTAGAATTGAGAATTATAGTGGCTTAGAATGGAATTAATATATAATTATTCAACGATTTTCGATTTACTTTAAAAACGCAGCTCAAAAAAATTATCAATTACCAATTGGCAATTCTCAATTAATAATTATGATTTTCCCTGAACATGTCTATAAAAATATGTTTGCTGCACTTCAAGAAGCTGAAAAAGCTTCTGAGATAAAGGAAGTGCCAATCGGCGCGGTTGTTGTTTATCAAAATAAAATTATTGGGCGAGGATTTAATCAGACTGAAATGTTAAATGATGCTACCGCACACGCAGAGATGCTTGCAATAACCGCAGCGTCAAATCATCTAGGTTCAAAAATTCTTGATGAGTGCGACTTATATGTAACCGTTGAACCATGTGTTATGTGCAGTGGCGCTATTCTTCTCTCACGGATCAAAAACCTTTACTTTGGAACACTAGAACCTAAATTTGGCGCGTGCGGATCGCTTTTTAATATAGTCGAGAGCGGAAGGTATAATCACAAACCGAATGTTTTTTCCGGCATTTATTCCGATGAATCTAAACACCTTCTGGAAAAATTTTTCCAGCCAAAAAGAACTTCACCTAATTAAAAACTTCATTGGCATCTTTTAACAATTCTCTTTAATTTTCTTTCGAAAATAATTCACAATCATTCCCACATAAAAATCAATTACTATGCAAATTATCATTTTTGGCTCACCAGGCGTTGGTAAAGGAACACAAGCAAAAATTTTAGCATCTAAATTAGGTATTGCCCACATCTCTACAGGCGATATACTCCGCGAAGCAATCAAAAGTGGATCAGAACTTGGTAAAAAAGCTAAAGAAATTGTGGAAAAAGGCGAACTTGTTCCAGACGAAATTATGGCGGGAATTATTAGAGACGCATTGAAAGATGCAAGATGTAATAATGGTTTTATTCTTGACGGCTTTCCACGCACTATTGATCAAGCTAAACTGTTAGATACTATTTTCCATGATCTTAAGATCGGAGAACCATTCCTTGTTAAATTGGATGCAGATGATGATGTTATTGTTGCCCGCCTGTCAAATAGATTAGTCTGTTCTAAGTGCGGAAATATCATTCAGAAGAATGAATACAAAAATGATTTTGTCTGCCCTGTTTGCAAATCGTGTGATAGTTATTATAAACGGAAAGATGACGATGAAGAGGTAATTAAAAGAAGATTAAAAGTGTATCATGATACAACATCGCAAGTTTTTAGTTACTATTCAGACAAATCGCGAATAATAGAGATTGACGGAACACGTTCAATTGAAATTGTAACCGGAGGGATTTTGTCGCAGATAAAAATGAGTTAGTCGTTTTCCCCTTTCTTTTTAATTAACACCTTAACGGCTTTGCCGCCTTCCAGTTTTATAATTTTGGATTCAAATTTTCTTACCAATTCATAATTATGTGTTGCGAATATTACCGACGTTCCTCTAGAGTTAATTTTTTTTAAGATCGTTAATATTTCTTCGGATGTTTCCGGATCAAGATTTCCTGTCGGTTCATCTGCAAGAATCAGGAAAGGATCGTTAATCATTGCTCTTGCTATTGCAACACGTTGTTTCTCTCCGCCCGAAAGCTGATGAGGCATATTTTTTTGTTTATGTGCCAAACCGACTTCAGTTAATGCATTCATCACTTTTTTCTTAATTACTTTGCGCGGGTTACCTGTTACTTGAAGAACAAACGCTAAATTATCATAAATATTTCTATCTGATAAAAGCTGAAAATCTTGGAATATCATTCCAACTTTTCGGCGCAGATATGGCAAATCACTTTCTCTTATTGTTTCTGATGAATACTCTCCTACTTCGACATAGCCTGAATCTGGGGAAATGTCCATAAAGATCATCCGCAATAAAGTTGTTTTTCCTACTCCGCTTTTGCCTATCATGAACACAAACTCGCCCTGATCAACAGTAAGATTAAGATCCGAGAACACCGGCTGATTTTTGTAATTGAAATCAACATTATTAAATGTCAGCATACATTTTTCTTTTTTAATATGAATTGAGCACGTTCAGTTTCTGCATCGGCATTCTTAAAAGTAAACGCTTTGTAACATTTGTGTACATAAAAATCGGATCTGTCAATAAAATCAAAATATTCCTCAAAGCGGTAGATTTTCTGTTTGTGAATTTCTTCAACCTTTTGACCATTGGCAAGCGTTAATTCAAAATGATTGTAATGAATTCTTGTAGCCGGATTATATAAACTCCTCTGCCGGAAAGTAATTCCATTTACTTTTCCCCTCCGGTTCAAATACTTTTCAAATTTTTTACTGTTGTTCTCTAAACTAACATCGAAAGCAAGCAATCCTCCGTCATCAATGCAACGGTTGGCATTTTCCAAATACCGCATAAATTTTTCTTTTGTGTTCAGGTAGTTTACGCTATCAAATGTAGAAAAGATAAAATCATATTTATTTTTGAATGGAAGATACATCATATCACAGCATACTTTTGGAAATGATTTATCTCCGTCTTCGTTCAACATGTTAAATGAGATATCGGAAGAAACAATATTCATTTTTTTTTGAAGCAATTTTGCTATTGCCCCCGTACCGCTGGCAAGTTCCAATGCAGAAATTTTTTTCTTCCTTAATTCCTTACTAATCTGGTGTATGTAATCAGCCCATTCCTTATAATCAATTGAACGCATCATGTGAGGATATATTTGGGCTATAGCAGAATATGTTTTGACTGGCACTTTACATTTTTCTCCGGTTAGAAATAATTTTTTCTGCCCATTTAACAGCTTCAATCATGCTGCTTGGATCGGCAATTCCTTTACCAGCAATATCGTACGCTGTGCCGTGATCCGGAGACGTACGGATTATTGGAAGTCCTGCCGTAAAGTTTACTCCGCTATTGAAGTTCATCATCTTAAAGGGAATCAAGACCTGATCGTGATACATACCAAGGACAGCATCGTAAACTTTGTATAATTGATTTGCGAAGAAAGCATCCGGTACAAATGGTCCTTCTAAAAAATTATTTTTAAAAGATTTTATTGCCGGTTTGATAGAATCTATTTCTTCTCTTCCCATCTTTCCATTTTCACCAGCATGAGGATTTAAACCAAGAACAGCAATTTTAGGATTTTCATTTCCTAAATCGCTCATCAATGTTTGATGTAAAATTTTTAATGATGATCTGACAAGCTGTTTAGTCAAGAGCTTACTTATTTTTTTTATCGGTTCATGTATTGTTGCAAGTCCGCAAACAAATTGATCGGAAAGAAACATCATTAAATATTTTTTTGTGTGTGATAGTTCAGCAAGTAGTTCTGTGTGTCCTGGATATTTGACCCCAGCTAATTTAAACGCAGTTTTAGAAGCCGGTGCGGTTATAATGGCATCTGCACCTTTTTGAGTTACAAAATTAAAAGCATTTTTTATCGAAAGAAGAGATGCATTACCGGAATCTATAGTTGGTCTGCCAATATTCTGCTTGAACTTACCAATGTTAACAATAGTAACAGCTTCTGAATTATTACTTCTTGACTTGAGCTCATTCACAATCTGATAACTAAATGATGCGTTAGAAACAAATGAAGAATTTTCAAAGACATTTGCCGGGCAAAATAAAACAATTTTTCTTTCAGAAGGTTGATAAATATTGTTAATTGCTTTGATACAAATTTCCGGTCCAATCCCGTTTATATCTCCGCATGTGAAAGCAAGCGTTCTCATCTTAGAAGAGATTCATAACGTTAACTGTTCATGCTCATCATAAATTCCTTGTTATTCTTTGTTCCCTTCATCTTGTCGAGTAAAAATTCCATGGCTTCGGCAGAATCAAATTCTGCAATTATTTTTCTTAAGATCCAGACTTTATTCAATTCGTCTTCCTTAAAGAGGAGTTCTTCTTTTCTTGTAGAAGATTTATTAACATCAATTGCCGGGAAAATTCTTTTATCTGATAAACTTCTATCCAGAACTAATTCCATATTGCCGGTGCCTTTGAACTCTTCAAAAATAACTTCGTCCATTCTGCTTCCGGTATCAACTAGCGCGGTAGCAATAATTGTTAAACTTCCGCCGTCTTCTGTATTTCTTGCTGCACCGAAAAATCTTTTTGGTTTGTGAAGCGCGTTAGCGTCTACACCGCCGGAAAGAATTCTTCCGCTATGAGGTATAACCGTATTATGTGCACGTGCAAGGCGTGTAATTGAATCCAGAAGAATCACAACATCATCTCCCGCTTCAACCATTCTTTTAGCTTTTTCAATAACCATATTTGCAACTTGAACGTGGCGGTCTGCGGGCTCATCGAATGTAGAGCTGATTACTTCAGCTTGAACAGAGCGCTGCATGTCCGTTACTTCTTCCGGGCGTTCGTCAATCAATAACATAATTATTTTTACTTCGGGATGATTTCGCGAAATCGAATTCGCCATCTTCTGCAAAATAATTGTCTTACCGGCTTTAGGCGGCGATACAATCAATCCTCTTTGTCCTTTGCCTATCGGGGAAAGCATATCAATAATACGCATAGAGTATTCACCCGGCGCGGATTCTAATTTTAATCTTTTAGTCGGATACAACGGAGTCAAATTATCAAATAGAGTTCGTTCTCTTATCGCTTCAGGATCTTTCCCATTCACAGCTTCAACACGAAGCAGAGCGAAGAACCGTTCTCCTTCTTTTGGAGGTCTAACCTGTCCGCTTACAAAATCTCCAGTTCTCAGACTGAATCTTTTGATCTGTGATGGAGAAACATAGATGTCATCTGGTGATGGCAAATAATTATAATCTGCAGAACGCAGGAAGCCATATCCATCGGCTAAAACTTCCAAGACACCTTTAGAAAATGTTAGACCGTCTTTTTGAGATTGTGCTTCTAGAATTTTAAAGATGAGTTCCTGTTTGCGGAGATCGCTGTAACCGGCTATGGCAAAATCTTTAGCGATCTTGTAGAGATCTACAATCTTTTTCG